>NZ_AUTN01000117.1:0-58557 GCF_000497955.1 Pseudoalteromonas sp. TAE56 | reverse complement strand
CGGAGTTTTTCAAGTTAGTTGTCGCATCAAATTAAATTTTATGCCGCCCGCATTGCTTCTTTTTTCTCTGGATTTAAATTTACTTCATTGATCATCGTCCAATCTCGAGACTTTCCTGACCAACGACTTGGATTCTGTAATTTCGCCATCCCATTTACCTGATGACGTTTCGCTAGTATCGCTTTATCTAATCCTAAATGACGCTGGTTTGGCGTGACAAATTTAATACCGCTGTGCAAGTGCTCATCGTTGTACCAATCAACAAATCCGCTAACCCACTTTCTTGCGCTACCCATGCTTTCAAAGGCTTTCTCAGGGTATTCCGGGCGATACTTTAACGTCTTAAATAGCGATTCAGAATAAGGATTATCATTACTCACAGACGGTCGGCTAAATGAAGGAACAATACCTAACTCCTGCAATGTCGCTAATAACGTTGCCCCTTTCATTGGACTGCCATTATCCGAGTGCAGCGTGACTTGCTCAGGCTTTACCTGCTCTCGCCTGCAAATATCTACCATTAAATCAGCCGCCAGTGTGCTTAGTTGTGTGTCATGAACCTGCCAACCAACTATTTTTCGACTATAAATATCCATCACTAAATATAAGTATAAAAACTGACCTTTAACAGCTGTTGGCAAATACGTGATATCCCATGTATAAATTTCGTTTACACGTGTTGCCCTGAGTGCTTTTGGCTTTTTTATCTTTTTATTTGGTTTAACTTTTTCTCTGTGTGTTAATAATTTATGCGATTTCATAACGCGATAAAACGAGCTTTCTGATGCTATCCACACATCTTTATCCAATAGTTTAGGGACTATCTTGCTGGGTGGTAAATGCCCATATTCTATTGAATTAACCGTCTTAATTATACGCTGTTGCTCTAATTCAGTTAGCCTGTTAGGTGGTCGCTTTATCGTACTTGTTCGCTTATCTGTCATATCATCAGCTTCAATCCAGCGTTGAATTGTTCTTGCCGTTAGACCAAGTAACTCACATGCTTTTTCTTGCCTTGCCCCTGATTTCTGCGCGTCGGTAATGAGCTTTATCAATTCATGACGCTCAGTTGAGCTGGTTAATCGTCCTCGTTGAAACCCCAAAGCGCATCTGCTTTTTTTTTGAGTACGAGTAAGGCGGCTGTTTCTGCTAACGCTTTGTCTTTACGATTAAGCTCTTTTTGAAGCTGCTTAATTTCTTGTTTGAGCTGTTTACTGTCTGATTTTACGGGCTTCGTTGAAGGCCCTTTAGCAAAATCTTGCTTCCATTGTTTAATATGATGCGGGTAAAGCCCCTTAGCACGGCAATATTCATTAAGAGCTGCTTCATCTAAACTCGCACATTCAATAATGGCGTTAAGCCTTTCTTCTAAGCTCCAGTCATGAGGGCGTTTTTCTGTTGTCATGTGACTACCATTATTTTTAGTTTCAAGTTCATGGTTTTTAGCAAGCGCGATCCATCGTTGCAAGGTTGAATAACCGATGCCTAAATCTAGCGCAATATCTTCTAGGCGAACATCATCACATTGAGATAATGCTTTTTCAACAGCGTGAACTTTAAATTCTTGTGTAAATCGACGTCTCATTTTATCTGCCTCTATTAAAAGTTAGAGGCGACAACTATCCTGACACAGGGGGCTATGCTCTTGATAGATTCTCCCGTTGATAATTCGCATTTCTTCATACCACAAAAAGAGAACAATGACTTTTTTATCATCACGAACAAAAGACCAATTATAGCAATATTTTGGATTTGACGACGGGCTACGCTCTTTATTGGTAAGTGATTCACTCCAATCAGCCATATCAAACTCTAATGCGGTTAAAATATCATAAACACGCTGCTTCCCAGATGGCCTAAGTTCACTGAGCTGTATCATAAAGTTTCTTCTTTTATAATATTCATAAGGTCTCCAACAGATACTATTGACTTACAGGATTGTAGTGGTCAACTAACTATCGTTTAGCATACAGCAATACCATCATGTGGTTAAATTTTTGACCATGAAAAGGTAACCTCACAAATTCATAGCATCTTGAGGGTAAATTTAAACTGTAAAGCTAAAATAGACACTTAGTTCAATTCAATAAACCAATACTGCCCAAGTGAATTTACTATTCAGGCTAAAAGCCAAAAGGGTAAAATTTTGACTTAATGCATCATAATTCTTGACTGGCCGGTTTTCGCTCACAGCAGGCTTCAGGAACGTGCCATGAGCGGTCATTGGTACTAACTCGTTTATACCTCATTGTGAGTTTCGACATTTTTCTACTAGCTACTCCTCAGCATCAATTGACTTACTTTTCCTTATGCAACACAGTGTACTGGAGGAGGTGAAGCATCAATTTCCTCTGGTTCAACTAACTATATGATTCGTAAGTATATCTCCCTAACAGTATTCATAGTAAAGATTACAATTAACAAATCATATCTCAAGTGTTTAACAAAAGTTTATTGAAATATGAAAATTATTAAAGAATATATACAGTCAGATGGTAAAAAACTAAGACTTAGCGAAGAGGCTGTCACGCATGTCTATGAAGGTAACTTTGTAGTAAGAACTCAGCAAGGTGATGACAATATGACTGTGCTGAGAGGTGGTTTACATTCCTGTAGCGGATGGAACACCTTTAGAAATAATTATAACAAAGAACTTTCTCACTTACACTTTTTCAACAGTAACATTCACAAATACTGGTATTACGCTAGAGAGCTTAGCAATGGAGTTATCACGTTAAGGCTACCCAGAGACTTATTTTCGGGTAAAGCAGCTAAAATAACAATGTATCCAGACGATTATTATAAATCTGGCTACCTATGGAAAACTCTTTTCCCTAAGCATTTTGATAGAAATGCTGTCATCGAGGCAATTGATGAGGCATTAGAGAATGAAGATATAACTCAACGAAGTAATGGTCAGATCATAGGTTACATCAATAATGATGAACCAATGAAAACTATGAAAATAGTTATTCAGTTCAAAGGAACGGAAATTAAATCAGCCTTCCCTGCATGGACTCAACCAAATAGTGGTAACGTGGGAAAACCTTTCTCTCACTATGATAATATAGGATTTATAATATCTCAGTCCACTGAGTATTTTGAAGATAATTATGATTTACAAAACGAAATGAAAATTTCAGTTTTCGGAGAGAAAATTTCTCCTGATTATCTTCCAGATTACACACCAATGATTTTTAAAAGACGAACAAAAATAAATGAAAAAATCAAAGCTGGTGAGTGGATTAAGTCTAGAAGGAAAGAGCTTTCATCGATGAGGTTAGATGATAAAGATAATGATAGACTATACGAGTATATTAATGACCACACTATATTAAAATATTATCCAGAAATAACATCTGGTGCATATTCAACCGCGCTGGATTTAATTTTCGGAGACGAGAGCTTTCACAACTCTTTTCAAATAGTACAAAATATAGTCGATGGTATGTATTATCTTCTTTGTAGCAATCAGAAAGAAAGACTAATTAAAACCATTTGTAATGTGCTTGATAACATGGTGACGCACACCAACTTTGATCAATTGCTAAAAAAGAAAATTATGTCTACAGTCATTTTGATTGTCACTTATCTAAACGACTCAGAGCTATCTTACAAATTCATTCTAACACTTTCAACATCACCGATTAGACGTGAAGCATATCTTGAATATAACTTAAATTCTATAAACAAAAAGAAACTGCAAGTTCCTACAGAAACATACCCAGTAGAATTGGACTTTATAGATAACCCTAACCTAGACTTCCAACTAGAATATAAGGATTTTATTGAATTTCTTAAAGAACTTTATAGTGAAACATATACTTTAAATTTTGACGAGGAAATGCTAAATAACTTACTAAATGACGTAATTGACAATCAAGAGAAGAACTACAAATTTTTAATAAGTGATGCATTAAAATACTTCAGTAAGGAAGATTTCTTATCATTGTCATATCATTTTGATAAAATATTAAACTCTGCTCAAAAATATGAGCTTGGCGATTCATCTAAATTAATTGAAAGTTGTGGGTTGATATTAAGAGATTATTGTAGGATTCAATTTGCACATAGGCAAAGAATTAATGCAAGATACCTAAAATACAATGATTATGTTTCTGTTATATCTATTGATTATATAGATCATAACTTACTTTATGGAAAAATCCTCAAGCATGAGCGCATATCAAATCATTTGAACCTAACTAGATTTACAGATGGTATGTTAAAATTTGCTCTAAAAACAGAAGACAAAAATTTCGAAACGGATATTCATAACTTCAAGGCTCGTATAGGTAAAGAAAAACCACCTTTGCCAGAGATTATGTAGCTTATTCATATCGGGCAATACAACTAATTGAGCATAATAAAATTAAACAGCACAGGCTTTGTGCTGTTTCTTGAGGTTATGAATCATCTGATCTAAATCTTTAACTTAGTGAATTAATTGGGGGCAGTTCATACCTTTTGCCGAGCGGATTTTGCCATACTTGAATTAATCTATCTTTTGCTAATTTAGAAAAGTCGTTGACTCATTCTGTCCAAAAACGAGTTTTTCCTGACCGTCCGCTATTCGCTCAAAGCAGACTAACAGCTATATTCCAGAGGAGATTTTGATGACTAAAGTTCAGCGGTAATGCAGGAATATAAGCACTCTCTTTATAGCATAAGCTGCACTAGCTCTTTACTTATACTCAATTTTATTAATAAACCACTCTTTTACCCCAACTGGCGTTTTCACTTGAAACTCATCATCAACTTCCTTTTTTAGCATCGCTCTGGCCATAGGAGAGTCAATAGAAATGTAATCGTTACGACCATAGATCTCATCAGGGCCAACTATGCGAAAAGCTTTTGTTTCACCATCATCATTTTCAATCTCTACCCATGCCCCAAAGAAAACCTTGCCGGCTTGCTGAGGAGAGTAGTCAATAACTTTGACGGCTTCGATGCGCTTTCTAAGGAACCTAATTCGAGAATCTATCTGTCTAAGTAATCTTTTATTTTCTTTATAATCGGCATTATCTGAACGATCGCCAAGGCTAGCAGCCCAAGCTACTTTTTTTGTTATTTCAGGTCTGTAGTCGCGCCAAAGATAATTAAGCTCTTTATTTAGCTTGTCTAATCCTTCACGCGTTATTAGATCGGTATACAATTAGTTTGCCCCATCCCACTATTACAAATACTGCAATGCTTTTTTAACAGCATCTAAAGTTGCAACCGGGAGAAAATTATCTTTATCATTACTTGATAATATACTACCGTTTGGCCCCACTTCCAAACCTGCTCGGCGCATAAACTCTTTAGATATGAGGTATTCAAGAGCTTCTCTTTCTAAGTCAGTCAATTTTAAGTTTGGTGACGAAGACGACCCACCGTCATAAAATTCTATGACTTGATCAATCGGTACGATCTCCTTTACTAATTTTTCAGCTGCTAATTTTTGAGAGTAGAGAATGTTAGCTTGCAGCCTAACTACAGGGTCTTTTAATTTTTCTATCCAAGTGAAGCTTTTTCCTTTATTTAAACTAATAGTTGACTTATCAGGTTGTAAGCTTGAGTTTGCAAAACTCGCTATCAAGGTTCGGTATGGTTCTCCTGTCTTGTTACGTATACTTTGAGCTGCTGGAACACCACGACCTTTGCCAAGACGTGCAATAATAGAGTAACCAAATTCATTTAAGCCGCGTTCTTTTTGTTCTGTACAGACTTGAAAAATTGCATCTAATGAGCTTTGGACACGTGAAGATGTTTGCTTTTTAAGTTGTTCATGTACTGTTTTAGGCGATAATTCAGTCATGTTAATCTACCTGTTTTAGTGGTGTTGAACTTGCGAATAATGATTTAATATCCATCAAGGTCAACCTTTCTTTTTCTAAAAAGTCGTTTAAAGCTAAAGTACCGTTTATTAGCTTATCAAGCTTCTCCCAGCTTTGAAGTCTTGACAGCATAAGCTGTGTCATTTGGTTGCCAACCGCAAGCTGCTGCTTCTCTGTTAGAAAGATAAATTGAGGATTCATTCCATTGTTCAGCAACATCCTATCAAGAGCCTGGCTTCTCCGTGTAACTGCTAGTTCATCACTACAGCTATGATAAAGTTCAGCATTCTCACATACTTCTGAAAGTTGCTGAAAACTGCTAACATCATCGAGTTCAAAGCTAATTTCAAACTCATTAGGTACTATTAGCTGAAGCTTTGAATCCCCTTGTTGCTTATCGTTATTTATTACCTTTTGACAATTAGTCAGGTGCTTATGAAGCGAGTTCATATCAGCCATATATAAATCTAACTTTTTAGCTCTAGTTTCAATTTCCGAATTTAATTTGCGTCTGAGAGCTTGAAGTTGTTGCTTTTCATCTTCTAATTGCTGATTTTTTTGTTTATACAACTCATGTGAAATAACATCTACTCTACTAGCTGCATTATTTAGCTCTTCTTCTAAGCTTGTAAAGCGATATGATTGAGTGTTAACGGCTAGACTAACCTCATTAAAAAGTGCTGAAAGACCCATCATAAAAGCTGGACCTGTGACAAAAAACCTGCATTGAATACAATTTTGTTCACCTAGGTAACCTGCATTCACAGGGTGATATATATTTGCCTTTGTCGCAACTGCATCACCGCCTTCTCTACAGAACGCACCGCCAACAGGGCAGATTCCAAAGTCTTTAAACAGATAGCTAGAAGCAGGTCTACTATTGTTTAAAGTCTGCAGAAATTCAGGGTTGTTTCCAAGTAATTGCTTTTTACATTCTTCAATTCGTTGGGATTCAATAAAGCTTTTTAAAGTATCCGACCCATTGCTTAAGGCTTGTTTCTCACCAAGTTTCAGTTTTTCGCGAATATTAGCTCCCGTTTTATCACTTTTTAAGTAGTAAATCGACATCACAACAGATGAGTGGCCAACTAGCTTCATGATGACTTCGAGTGGCATACCAAACTCATAAACGTATGCATTAATTAAACTCACACGCATAGAGTGAGGAGTATATTCAGATTTAAATAAGCTAAGAGCAATGCCCTCTTGCTGCTCAAGTTGAAGATGACATTCTTTGAAACTTTTTCCAGCATAAGTTGCAGAAGTGAGTTGGTCTTTCGAAGCAAAAAATAGTGCTGCTGCAAGGCGGCTTGCTAAACGAGAGCCAAACAAACCAGGCTCTTCATTTTGATAACCTCTGAACAAAAAACAATTAATCCCTTTTTGTTTTCTCTGTACCTCATTTAAATTAGTTCGCCTACAATCAAACCACTTTGTTGGTTTTGAAATGGGGTTATACTTTTCTTGCCACTTTCTCAACTTAATGAGCCAATAAGCTAATTCGATTGGCATAAATGCTATGGTATAACCTTCACCACTAAAGTGAGTTTTATTCGAAGTATAATGGACACCAAAGTCATTATCTTTGGTTTTGTTTATCATACCTTGTTGTTTTGTTAGACCCGTTAACTTATTCCGATTTGGTTTCCAGATAATTGATCCATTTTTTATATCCGGCACTTCTGCATCTGCCTCACCCGAGTCACAATAAACAATTTGTCTTCCTCTTGCAGGTAACTGCATTAATGCATATGTATAAGTCCAGTATATTGGCAGCCAAAGGAATGTTTTATCTCCTTCCTGCCTGATAATACAATCAGGATCTGTAGTGTCAATAAGGGATAGGTCATTGATTTGAATCCAATCTGCTGAGGTTCTGTGGAGGTGTTTGAGATCTGAATAGTTAGTCTTATTTTGAATCTCATTAGGAGGAAATATCCACTCTCTAGCACTTTTTACAAACTGATAAGGCAAAGCTAATTTATTTGTTTCATTGAGTAAAACTGGTGCTATTTCATCATCAAAGTTAATTCGGGCAAAGGGGTTTCTTGCTCCTTTAATTCTAGAAATTTCTCCCGTTTCAGGGTCTTCAACAGTTAAAAAGTTAACAATAGTCCAATTTAAAAACTCATTAACTGAAAATAACCACTTTTTCTTACGTAAAACAGATTCCTCTTCAAATAAATCTAACATTGGTTGTATATTAGTTTTTTCTCTTATAAGGAATTCTAAAGGGGATACTTCATAATTGTTAGGTTCAATATATTCACGAACAAACTCACATAAATCTTTGACCTTTGTATCACCAGCTTTAGCAGATTTCAAAAATTCAACTATGAAATCTGCCCAAAATTTCCATTTTGGATCAAAATATTTAATTTGATATGGTCTATTTGTTCCAAGAAAATTATATGCGTTTGTCCAGCCACATGTTTTATAAGTCTCTTCTGGCGACGAAGGAATTCGCGGATCATGTAGTTTGGTGCGCATATCTTTATAATCTTTTAAAGTCTTACATTTATATTTTAATACTATTAAACGTAGTTCTTCATATGAATATGGCCGGGGGATATTTAATAAATCATACCAATCAACCCAATCTTCAAACTTTTTATCTGGCTTGGAAGGTAATTGTTTATATTTTTTTTGTACCTCCCGATACTGCTTCGAGTTACTAATATTAAGTATTTTGCATGCTTTTTTGAGTATTTCTAAGTTATCAACGATTTCAGGTAAGACAAAATCTTTCCAATTTGTCCAACTAGCAGAGTAATAGCTGTCAGGATTCTTAGGTAAGTACAAATCAGCTAAAGGACAGTTTTTATAATCGGCAAAACTAATAATATTTAAAGTTTGGATAATTTTCTTAGCATCTTCATAAGACTTAAAACTTTTCTTTTTCAATCCAAGAAACTCTATCCAATTTATCCAATCATCTGCGTATAAAGCAAAAGGTTTTACAGCTAAACGTGGATCTTCTTTATATCTGGCCTTGTATTCTAGCAAAGAGGATACTTTTAGTGCTTTCGCTGCATTATGAGCTTCTGTATAAGTGGGATAAAACTTGCTCGCTACTTTAAGAAAGTCTTGCCAAGACTCCCATCTATGGGTATAGATTTGTCGTGGAACTGATGGTAACTTCAAGTCTTTTTTATAGTTTTCTCGATATTCAGCAGCTGTTTTGATACCTAATTTAATAGCTGACTGCTGTGCCTCGTCATAGCTATGAAATTTAGGCGATTTTCCTAGAAAAGTATGCCAATTAATCCATTCTTTGCAATATTTTCCATCGGGCTTTGCTGGTAAGTTAGGATCTAAGTGATATTTACTTTTGTACTCTTTCAGGGAAGTGATATTCATTGCCTGCGTGGCTTGCATAGCTTCAATAAGAGTTAAATATTTTTCTTTCTTTGGAGTATTTAAAAAAATTTTCCAGCCAAGCCAGTCTTTTAAGTAAACTTGGTCTGGACAAGATGGGAGTTTTGGATCATCTAAACGTTTTTGTTTGTATTGAACTAATGTGGTGGCCCCTAGTTTTTTTACAGCAACTTTAGCTTCCTCATATGTCAGATAAAACTGTATAAGCTTTTTACCTAAAAAATCCCCCCAGTTTATCCAGTCTTCTTCATATACATTATCTGGTTGTGATGGTAGTTGAAAATCTTCTTTAAAACGTTTCTTATATTCGACGCTAGATTTAATTCCTAATGCTTGAGTGGCGCTCTTAGCATCTGCGTAAGAAGTATAAAATTTGTAAGTCTTATTTAAAAAGTGGGGCCAACCACGCCAACTTTTGGCATACTTTTTATTAGGCATACTAGGAAGCATTGGATCGTTGTGATAGTTCTCACGGTATTCAGTTACCGAAGTTATACCTAGTTTTAGAGCAGCTTTTTGAGCAAGCTCATAGCTCTCATAAAATTTTATATCTTTTCCTAGAAAACTAAACCAGCCAGGCCATTCATCTTTATATTTTCTAGTTGGTTTCGCTGGTAGCCTGGGGTCTTCTTTATAGCGTTTAACATATTCACTACTAGATTGAATCCCTAAAGATATAACTGCTTTTTTTGCAGAGCTTAAATCAAAGTAGGATTCATCAAATGTATTTAAAAAATGCTGCCAACCCTCCCACTCTTTAAAAAACACCTTGTCAGGGGAGAAAGGTAGTAGGGGATCATTCCTACGACACGAAATGTAGGCTTTTTGGGTCTTAATTCCAAGATCTATAACAGCTTTTTGAGCTAAGCTATACGAAGTATATACTTCTTTTTCCTTACCTAAAAAAGATTTCCACCCTTTCCATTCGCTTGAATAAGTTATTCCTGGGACCGATGGCAACTGTGGGTCTTGTTTATATTGTGCCATATATTGAGTACTTGTCGTGATACCCAATACACTCACTGCTTTTTCCGCGAGATCAATAGAGCTATAAAAGTTTTGATTAGTATCAAAAAAATCTCTCCAACCTTTCCAGTCATCTTCATAGTAAATATTTGGTGCACTAATTAGTAAAGGGTCTGATTTATATTGCCTCTTATACTCTCGCCTTGTAGTAACGCCTAGTGCTTGTATTGCTTTTTTAGCATCAGATAATGTAGCGTAAAATTCTTTTTTTGTGCCAAGAAAGCTCTCCCAACCTTCCCATTCATTTTTATAGATTTTATTGGGCGTATTAAATAGCAGCGGATCTTCTTTATATCTTAGTTTATATTCTTTGGAGGTTTTTACACCAAGCAATTGTGCATGTTTTTTGGCTAGTGCGTATTCTGGATAAAAGTACTTTTTCATATATCATTCTTTCTCATTATATTACGAATATCGGTATCATTAGGTTTCAAATAAACCAAACAACTGAAATTACTTTTATGGTGCATAGCTTTTTGTATCTCTAGCTGATTGAAGCCTGCTTGGTTTAAACTATATCCATAAGAATGCCGATGAGAATGTGGGCTAGTACCGAAGCACTTTCCAGCATCAAGTCCAATTCGCTCGACTCCACGTTTGTACTTTTGGATAAAGTTCTTTTTAGATTCAGGGTCTCCATTTGAGTTAGTGAAAAGGTATGGATGATTTCCAGTAATTCTTACTGCTAGATATTGTTCCAGTAACCAAGCCAGTTCTTTAGCCTTGTTATTTGGAAATATCATGACATCGAAAGAAAGATTTTTATTCGTTAATAGAGGCTGCTTCCATCCTGAATAAAGCCTATGAGAGCGTTGATATTCATTGCGTGGTTTTTGTCGAAAGCGAGTATTTAGATACTCGCGTCGATTGGAGAAACCTAGCTCTGGACTAGCTCCATCGCTTGGGTGAAAAACAGAAAAAATTGCCGTACTATTTTTAACATCAATAGTAATATCTCGAATATATATGTGAAAGCATTCAGATAATCTTAGTCCACCATAATGCATTAACATAACTATTAAGACGCAGCCAAAATCAACTTCTCGTGTTCGATGATTAAGAAACCCATACTTCAAGAAGCGCTGAAAGTGCTCTTCTGGAAATCGATTTACAGACTCAATAGATAGTAAATGATTCATTGGCCCTTGAATGCTTCGTATCATTTCGAATCTATTTTTAGATGGGTTACTCAGATGATTTAAAAAGCAATTCGATTCACGTTTATAATAAGCACACCAGCGCATTCGTTCTTCAGCTCTAGTAGCTTTTCTTAATGGGTTTAGGTTAGGAAGATCATATCCATAGATTTCATCAAGATAGTCACAATAACAATTAATATGACTCAATAACACATTAACATCTTCAACCTTTCGCGGGGACCAATACAAATTCGAGGGATCATTCTGAGAATCATCTATTGAGCCAAAGCAAAGAACGTCAACAAACGAACGTAATAGCTCAGTTGCTGATGTGAATGTACTTGAATGAGCATTCATAAACTTAAGCAGTTGCTCAACCGCAAACACATTTCGTTCAAGCCAAGACTGAGATTTATTACGTTTTGTATAAAGAAATCTAAGATGTGAAACTAATATACCTTTATCTGTTATGAGTACTGGCAAGCTAACAGCCAAGACAGATTGATTTGCTTTATAATCGACACGCCGTTTTAGAATATAAGCCAAAATACTAATCCAATAAGTTGTACTATTAAGTATATAGTTAGTGACACTAAGATAACTAGGTTTAGAGTATTTATATTGATTTAGCAAATTATATTACTTACTTAATGATAATTAGTATGCGAAACACAGTAGTACTAATATCAATATAACAAGCGTTTGCTACGCCAAATTGACCGTCGGGTACGCTATTTACGCAAACGCATACCTGATTTAAAAATCATCGATTACTCTCCCGTGCAAGATGGAAAAGTGTTTTTTGGTGCGTGGGTCGAAATTGAAAACGAAGAAGGTGAAGTTAAAAAATTCAGAATTGTAGGTCCTGATGAAATTTACGACCGTAAAGATTACATATCAATAGACTCACCTATGGCGCGGGCGCTGATAAAAAAACAAGTGGACGACGATTTTGAAGTACCTACTCCTCAGGGTAAAAAGCAGTGGTATGTAAACAGTATCGATTACCAAAAAAAGAAATAAAAAGTTTTGATTCAGATCATGTTAACTTTTGATTGTGTAAATTAAAGCAATAAGCTATAACTGAATTATTCAAGTTGATTTGTTTAATTTGAAAGCAGTTAATTAAGGTCGTGGTTATGTCAAACATAGTACAGCGCATATTTAGTAATGCCGTATTGTTTGCACTTTTAATGAGTGTAAGTTTGACGCTGCATGCCAGCAACACTGACGTAAACCTTGATAACGCTAAACTATCTAATCACTTTATTGCTTGTGATATTCCTGACCAAGCAAACCTCGATTTTGACGTAGACTCTCACGTTAATACTATTACCTTTAGGTCGCTTCAACCACTTCCTAATGTCGTAGATTCTTTTTATAAGAGCACCAATCTAAACAGACCTTTTAGCACTGCATACCAACGCGGACCACCTAGCTATTTAATTTAATTCATTATTTTACAACTTAATTAAATTTTATAACTACTAAGGTGACTACTATGTCTAACTTTAAAGAATTGCGTACTCAGAATGTTTCTCACGGCGTTATAGCAAGCACATTTGCAGATGACCAACCATTGATTGATTTATCATCTCCAGCGCTAAAAATGGTAAATAACTTTACTCAAAAAACGCCTATTCGTGCAGAACATACAACAACGATTACAGATGCACTTAAACAAGTTAGTGCACAACAATCTGATTTTGTTTTAGTAACCGACGAGAACCAAAAATTAATTGGCCTAGTTTCTAGCGCCGATTTACAAAGCTCTAAAATTACTATTATTGCAGAGCGCTTAAATATGCAACGAAGCGAAGTAAGCTTGCGCGATATTATGACACCAGTTAACCGTCTTACAGGTGTAAGCATGCAAAGCTTAAGCTATGCATGCATTGGTGATGCGCTGCAAACGATGGAGCATCAGGGCACAATGTTTTTATTAGTTACAACAGCAAGTAGCGAAATTTGTGGTCTAATTTCAGCTCGCCAAATAGCTAAAACATTACATATTCCACTGCATATTAGCCCTATTGCTCACTCTTTCAGTGAAGTATTAGAAAACATTGAGCACCCTCACTAGGGCGCTCTTTTAGTTGAATTGATTTACTCCCTTCCCAACCATCTTAAAGCAAGTGAAATAGCTTGCTTTAAGAGCTTTTTATTACTACCTCCTGTGATATTATTCAAGCAATTAACGGCGCCAGTAACACGCTTCTGGTCTTATTTTATTGTATAAAAAGGTTTTTGCATGAGCGATATCTCTGCACGTTTAGCCGGTGAGTTAAACGCACAGCAGCAACAGGTTGTTGCAGCTACAAAATTACTTGATGAAGGCGCAACTGTTCCTTTTATTGCCCGCTACAGAAAAGAAGTTACCGGTGGCCTAGACGACACCCAATTACGCCTTTTAGAACAACGTCTATCGTACTTACGTGAACTAGAAGAACGCCGTAGTTTTATTTTATCGACCATCGAATCGCAAAATAAATTAACGCCAGAGCTAAGTGCCGATATAACTAATGCACAAAGTAAAACTGAACTTGAAGATTTATACCTACCTTATAAAGCTAAGCGCCGTACTAAAGGCCAAATAGCAATTGAAGCTGGTTTAGAGCCTCTTGCAGATGCACTATTTAAAGATGCTAACCTTGACCCAGAGCAACAAGCCGAGCAATTTGTAAGTGCTGAAAAAGGCTTTGCAGATACAAAAGCGGTACTTGAAGGCGCTAAATTTATCTTAATGGAGCGCTTTGCTGAAGACGCAAAATTACTTGCTAAATTTAGAAGTCACATAAGCCAAAACGGTGCAATTGAAAGCACCGTAATTAAAGGCCAAGAGCAAGCTGGTGCAAAATACCGTGATTACTTTGAGCATCAAGAACTTCTCAAAAAAGTACCTTCTCACCGTGCGCTTGCTATGCTTAGAGCCCGAAATGAAGGTGTACTTCAGTTAAATGTTAACCCAGAGCCTAGCGCTGAAAATTCAGCGCAACTATGTGCCAACATGATTGCGGAGCATTACCGTTTAGATATTAAATATAAAGCGGCAAGTCCTTGGTTATTAAATGTTGTGCAATGGGCGTGGAAAATTAAGTTAGGGTTGCACCTAGAGAATGAATTTTTTGCAGCAATGCGCGAAAAAGCAGAAGCTGGTGCAATCGACGTATTTGCCAAAAACTTAAAAGATTTATTAATGGCAGCACCTGCCGGCCCTCGTACTACTTTAGGTCTTGATCCAGGCCTTCGTACTGGCTGTAAGATTGCCGTTGTTGATAGCACAGGTAAATTACTAGCTACACAAACTATTTTCCCTCATGCTCCACAAAATCATTGGGATAAATCAGTGCGTACGTTAGAGCAACTTTGTCGTCAGCATAAAGTTGAGCTAATTGCGATTGGTAACGGTACTGCATCACGCGAATCAGATAAGTTGGTTGCTGAGCTTATGAAAGCAAACAGCGAACTTAAACTTAGTAAAATTATGGTTAGCGAAGCCGGCGCATCGGTTTACTCAGCTTCTGAATTTGCAGCTAATGAATTTCCAGATTTAGATGTTTCTATACGAGGGGCTGTCTCTATTGCGCGCCGCCTTCAAGATCCACTTGCTGAACTTGTTAAAATTGAGCCAAAATCAATTGGTGTTGGCCAATACCAACACGATGTATCGCAAAGCCAATTAGGCCAAAGCCTTATTTCAGTAGTTGAAGACTGTGTAAACTCAGTAGGTGTAGATTTAAACATGGCATCGGTACCGCTACTTACACGCGTATCTGGTTTGAACAAAACATTAGCGCAAAATATCGTTAATTATCGCGATGCTAACGGCACTTTTACTAAACGTAGTGAGCTTAAAAAGGTTGAGCGTTTAGGTCCAAAAGCATTTGAACAAGCGGCTGGGTTTTTACGTATTAACAATGGTAGCGATCCACTAGATAACTCATCAGTTCACCCTGAAGCTTATCCTGTTGTTAAACGTATTTGTGAACGCAATAGCGTAGATGTCAGTAATCTAATTGGTAACAGCGACTTTTTAACTAAACTTGCTGCTAACGATTACACTGACGAAAAATTTGGCTTACCAACCGTTACCGACATTATTACTGAGCTTGATAAACCAGGTCGCGATCCGCGTCCTGAATTTAAAACAGCTGAGTTTAAAGCTGGCGTTGAAAAAATTAGCGACCTAAAACCAGGTATGATTTTAGAAGGCGTGGTTTCAAACGTTGCTAACTTTGGTGCATTTGTTGATGTAGGTGTTCACCAAGATGGTTTAGTGCATATTTCAGCAATCACGAATAAATTTATATCAGACCCACGCGAAGTAGTAAAAGCGGGCGATATTGTAAAAGTGAAAGTAGTTGAAGTAGACGCTGCACGTAAACGCATAAGCTTTACTATGCGTTTAGATGACGATATTGATACAAGTAATAAGTCAGCAGCTCCAGCTACGCAAAAACCACAAGCACGTGCTAATAATCCACAACCTCGTGCTGCAAAGCCTAAACGTGACAACGGTAATGCGTTAATGGGTAATGCATTTGCCGATGCGTTCGCTAATGCTAAAGTGAAAAAATAATACTTGTACAGCTAAGCTAAAACGAAAAAAACCGCGTAAGCGGTTTTTTTGTGTTCATTTTGCGAAGTTATTAACTATACGCCGAAAAGCCACTTTCACTTTGTGGTGAACTCGTCATTTGATAAAAATTGGCAATGCGCCCAGCTCGAGCTTCCACATCGGCATCGCGAGATTGCTCTGTATTCGTGTCGCTTTCTGATTCTGCAGTGCTGGTTTCATTGGCTGAAAGCTTATTACTTTGCTCATCGTCTTCGTTTTGCTCTTCTTCTGGCATCGCAAGTTCAGCTTGAGCAGCTGCCATTTTTTGTGTTGCATCAGCTNCTGCTATTGATCTATCAGCTCCCGATGGTTCTGCAGGCGCTAATGCGGCAGCCCGCACGGTTTGCATCTTATCGATGGTGGCTTGCGGATCATTGGGGACTTCAGATACATCAATTTGTACCTCACCACTTACGGCATAGTTGGTGCCATCTGGACCGCGTTCATAACCATAGCTAGGCGATCCTGCATGTTGCCCGCCAACAGCAGCATGAGCTTGTTCGTGTACACGTACTTCTGTATCACGGGCTTTAAGTTCTTTAATTTGCTGTTGTTCTTGTTCGAGCTGTTGCTCTTCTTGCTCAGTTTCTTGTTGAGACGCTTCTTGTTCGGCATCTTGCTCGGCACTCTCTGAATTTTCTGAGTTGCCCTCACGCTGCTCAATTGCTTTATCGTCAGCTAGTTTACCGGTAGCATCATAAGTAGATACATCACTATTATTGCCTGGAAGTTTGGCTTTTTCAGCATCACTTTGCGCTTTGGTTTCTGTATTGCTTGCGCTACTAGATGCGGGAGCAGGAATAACTTCGCGTAGTTGGTTGTCACGCCGTGCAGTTTCCGTATAAACATTTGCTGTGTTTATATTGATAGACGGAAATGGCGTGACAATATTCATTATTACTAAACTTTAATATCGATTAACGTGCCAAGTACATCATCGGCCGTTTGAATTGATTGCGTGTTTGCCTTAGCATTAAACTCTTCAACTTTTAAGTTAACAAGCGCTTCATCAACACGAGCTGGTTGTGCTACTGGTGCAGTAACAGCTTCTTCAGGGCGTGCTGCGCTAAGCTGACGTTGCTGCGCTAATTGTGCATCATCTTGCTGTTCTATACTGGCACGGTTAATCTCAGCACTGGCTTTTTCAATACCTTGGCTAGCGCGATTAAACCCTTCTACACCACTGTTAAATACAGATCCGATTGGCATATTAAAATCTCCACCAAATAAACATTGTTTAATTATCGCTCAGGTTCTGCTCAAAATAAAGCTTTAAACAGCGCTATTCTTAGCTCTATTTTAAAGCATTGATTTAACGACAGATAAAAACTCACTTTTATGAGAAATAAATGGTGCGTGCGACGCTTTATCTAGTACTTCGTATTCAAACTCAGTATTTAGTACTGACATTTCACTAATTGCTTTATAAGGCACTAAGGCATCAAGTCGACCAAATACTCCTTTGATAGGTACTGGGCAATGAGCAAATAAATCACGTAAATCGTCGTTTTGTAAAATATCTAAGCCAGTACTCAGCGCTTCGATTTTTGGTGCACTATATTGGTTTAATAATTGTTTAAGTTGCTTTATATCATCACGTGCCGACTCGCTACCCATTGCTTGAATAGCTAAAAAGCGATCTATGGTTTTTTCTCTGTGATTGACTAATTGTTCTTTAAATTGGGTAAGTACTTTTGCTTTTATTCCGGGCCAATTGTCACATTCTGCAAAAAAAGGGGTGGAAGCAATTAAAATTACTTTTGACACTTTTTCGGGCCAATGCTTTGCAATATACAGTGCAAATAAACCACCTAACGACCATCCCATTAAAATAGATTTAGGCTTTAACTGCTCACTTAAAATTACTGCTGCATCATGCAAAGTATAAGGGCTTGGGCAAACAAGGCTATTACCAAATCCCGGTAGGTCAAGGCTACGTACATTTCCTGAATATAAAGACTCAAGTTCTGGCTGTACTAACTGCCATACGCCCTGATTCATTCCCCAACCATGTAATAACACTAACTCATTTTGCATATTTGCCTAACCTTTACCAAACTTAGGCTTATCATAACGTTTAAATAGGTGGTTGTAATGCACGGAGTGAATCAATGAAACAAGCTGTTTTAAATTGGTTATTTCCCTCTTATTGCGTGCAATGTCAAAGCCCGATTACAGCTAATTTAGGGTTGTGTGATTATTGCCTTGAAGATTTACCGTTATTTGATTTTAGTAAGCATAATAATTTACTGCACCGACCCGATATTGTTGAGATGTTTCCTAATTGCGAGTTTGATAAGTTATTTGCCTGCGCTTTTTATCAACCGCCCTTTGAGCATTGGCTTAAACGGCTAAAATTTAGTAACCAAATTCATTATAAAAAAGCATTACAGCAAACTATTAAAAAGCAATTAGCGCAGTTTTTTGAGCAAAGCCCTACCTTGCCCGATACCTTTATTATTTTACCTCTTCATAAAAGCCGATTCATTACTCGCGGGTTTAATCAAGTAAGCCAAGTTTGGCAACCATGTTTAGCTAATTACGCGCCACTGAATAACGTACTTATTCGCAATAAAAAAACACAAGCCCAGTCGGAGCTATCTAAAGCAAAGCGTATTAAAAACTTAAAAAATGCCTTTATTTGTACAGAGGATATGGGCGATAAAACAGTCGCTATTGTTGATGATGTGATGACGACAGGGGCAACATTAAACGCAGCTACTAGTGCACTAAAACAAGCAGGCGCTAAACAAGTGTGGGCTTTTACAACTTGCTTAACGCCTATTTAATTATTAAAAAGTATTATACCAATCCGCAATAATACTTAATCATTTTGTTGGGCTAAACGTACCGCTACCGGCGTTAAAAAAATTCTCATTTACGACTGCATGGATGCAGAGGGTAGAGCAATGCAGGAGCAATTGCCGAGACCAACTAAATAGCGAACTTTTTGCCTAGCTATCAACACGTTTTTCCATCCTCAAAGTAGATCACTTAATTATGCAAATTGGTATTATTCGCCATTTGCACGAAACGTATGACCAAAAAATAAAGCATTGCTTAGTAGTCGACTAGTCCCATACCAGTAACCTCTAAATACAGGATCGTCGGTCATGCCGATTACTGTACCTCGTCCGTACGAGTGTGCAATTAAGCCCGCACCACCAGCAACTTGTTCAACATTAACAGCATCGGTAAAGCCTGCCAATAATGGATTTTTAGTGTAGGTAAGCACATTTACAAACGGTGCATCGGAAGCTTCTAGTAACCAAGTACTGTTTTTGAATACAGGCAATGTATTGCGCTTAAGTGAAAATGTAAGCGGATGAGTTAAATCTACATTAGTATTAAAAATGGCACCTGCAATGCGCTGACGCCCTGCTAAATGATCTTTATCACCATAACTTAAACCTGTCGTTTTAAATGCACTCGCTACATCTTGTCGTGATAGGTAGCTTGCTTTGAGTAATTGCTGATCTGCTAAAAATTTAGCGCCGCCTTTGTGACCCCAAATAACGCCGCCTTTTCTTACCCAGCTTTTGATAGCCACTTTGTCGGTATCAGATAAGCTATTGTAATTGCCATGAGCAAGCACAATATGGCTGTAGTCACTTAATTCGAGTGAGCTTAAGCGGTTCATTTCAACAATTGTTGGTGCAACACCTACAAAACGATCTAGGTAATACCATACCTCGCCGACTTCGTACTGGCTTNCTTTTGGAGCATTAACAACCGCCATTGATCGCGACCCTAAATCAGCTCCTTTGCTTGTTAAGCCTGAGGTAATTGGTTTAATTGCAATACCAAACTCATTTTGTGCTTTATTTAGCAAGGTAATCCAATCTGTATTTGTTTGTAGTCCTGCCGGTATAATAATACTTCCAGGTTTAAAATTAATTTCTCCTGATGTTGATTTAGCCGTTAACGCTTTTAGTGCTACACGTGCTTTTATACCTTGCTGTAATAGGCTATTTAACAATTTAGGTGCTAAATAATCATCCCACGAAAAACCAAATGCGTAACCCTCGGTGAGTGAAGAAAATGATGGGGTTGCTACTTTTTCCCATGCTTTATCAGCAACCTTTAATCCCCAACTACTTTTAACTTTAGAAAATGGCAGATTAAACGCATGCGCTAATGTCCAGCCTGATACATCGTAAAAAGTATTATCAGTAAAGTTTTTTTGCTCACTAAAAACCGCTTTTACCAAACGGTATTGTGGCTGCGCTAATGGTACAAAGTAGCTATGCGTACTGAAATTCTTACCATCTGCTTTTAATGATTTAGTAAGTGGGTAAGCGTTAATTTGATGCTGCTGTAACAATTCTAAAAAATGCTCAATACGGGTGTTGTCGCTTGCACCTTCAACAACATAGCCTTCAAAGCTTTCATCACTGGCTAAATCAGCTGCCTGATTATAAAACTTAGCTTGGTAATCAAGTAACGCAGTTCGGTTATCAACAGCCGCCTTAAAGGTTGATAAGCTCGTTAATAACTGATTTTTAATAGTAAAAGGAAAAGTCAGTGTACCGTTTATGGTTTCTTGCACATGCCCGCGAGAGCTGGCTTGCTCAAATAAAATACCGACACCACCATTTACATCAGGATAGGTTGAACCTTTACCGTAATAGAAGTCATCAAAGCTTTCTTCGGTAAAGTACAGTGCGTTGTTTTTATCTAACGTTTTTGCGTGATAGTTAGCAATCGCTTTGGTTAAAGTTACATTTTCATCCGGTGTTATTGGGTGTTTACGGCTTGGAATACCTGGTTGAAAAAAGTAACTGCTATTAGGCCCCATTTCATGAAAATCGGTTAAGACATTTGGTTTCCACTGATGAAATTTGGCAATACGCGCGCGCGATTCAGGATGTTGTAGTAATAACCAGTCACGATTTAAATCAAACCAGTAATGGTTAGTACGGCTACTTGGCCAGTTTTCAACATGCTCACGGGTTTTAGGGTCACTTGATAAGTTCATGCCTCGGTTACTGTTGGCCCAATTAGCAAAACGAGCGAGCCCATCAGGATTAAGTGAAGGGTCAAGTAAAATAACAGTGTTGTTTAATAACTCATCAACTTCATCGCCTTGCGCTGCTGCTAAGTAATAAGCCACCAGCAATGAAGCGTTACTACCCGATGATTCATTACCATGAACGCTATAACCCATCCATACAACGGCAGGATCGTCTTGTGCCTTGCCACTGTTATTACTTAAGCGTGCTAAGTGAGCTTGCCTTGTCTGCTCTATGTTGAATAACTTATCAGCAGCAGTAATTGTAAGCATTACTAACGGGCGTTGTTCATGCGTGCGGCCAATCACCTCAAAATTTATACGGTCGCTTTTATCAGCAAGTATTTCCATATAACGTACGAGCTGATCGTGTCTCACGTGCCACTCTCCTACTTCGTAACCGAGTACTTGCTCAGGAGTAGGAATTGAAGGGTCAAATTTTACATCTTGTTCAAAATAATACGAAAGTGGCTTAGCTACACTTGAAAAGCTAAGCAACACCACCATTAATGTTAATACCAAACGCATATAAATCACTCAAAAAATGTTCGTTGTTTGCACGCTACCATTGCTTAAAATAGATGCCAACTTTTTACGCTCAACACTAGCCGCAACACGATGAGCGGAGTATGATACGCAGTATCCGAGTAATTTAGTCAAGTATAGATGGTTTTATGATTTCTATTTCCGAAACAGCGCAAGCGCATTTTGCTAAACTATTAGCAGATCAATCACAACAAACCAATATTCGTGTGTTTGTTGTAAACCCTGGTTCATCACAAGCGGAATGTGGTGTGTCTTATTGTCCAGAAGACGCTGTAGAAGCGAGCGATATTCGCTTAAACTTTAACGGTTTTGATGCCGTTGTAGATGCAGAAAGTGCTCCATTTTTAGAAGAAGCTGAAATCGATTTTGTTACCGACAAAATGGGTACTCAGTTAACGCTAAAAGCACCAAATGCAAAGGCGCGTAAAATAGGTGATGATGCATCGTTAAACGAACGTGTACAGCACATGCTAGAAACCGAAGTAAATCCACAACTTGCTAACCACGGTGGTCAAGTAAGCCTTGTTGAAATTACAGCTGCAGGTATAGCTATACTTCAGTTTGGTGGTGGTTGTAACGGTTGTTCTATGATCGATGTAACGCTAAAAGAAGGCATTGAAAAAGAAATGATAGCTAAGTTTGAAGAAATCACCGGTGTTGCTGATATAACAGAGCACGAAGCGGGCGATCACTCTTACTATTAGGCCTTTTAAATGCTAAAGCAGCTTATCTATCGCTTAGGGAGCAACCCTAAGCTGAGCTTAAAGCGCTTTTTTCGCGGCTTAGCACTGTTTGTGCTAGCCGTGATATTCATATCTATTGGGTATTACACTCACTACAGCTTACAAATAATTGGCGTTATAATTTTACTCCCCGCATTATTTTTTGCCGGTTGGGGCTACTGCGGTATTTTTGCTAATCGTTTTTCACAAGTTTTAAAAGATATGGGCCCTAAACACCACGACCCCGATCTCTGGAAATAAACCATTCATTTATTTAATCTAATAGCTGATTATTTATTTTTAAGTGGTAATATTTAATGATTAATGTAACCCCGCGCATTAACATAAAGCAGCTCATAGCCAGCCATAACCCATTATTTTCCCAGTCTATAAACACCCAAAACACACCAAAAAAACCAACTCCAGCGGAAAGTATCATACTGTTACGCATGTTCTTTGCTCTTGTGAGTCCAACAAAAACACCATCAAACAAAAAGCAACTCATGGCCAAAATAGGCAATACTATTAGCCATGGCAAATAGTGAGTTGCCTCTTGAATAACCTCTGGCACATTGGTTAAAAGCTTTATTATAGTGCTGCCAAATAATGCAAAAAAAGCGCTATATAACACGCCAAAAAGCATGCCCCAAAATACACTTATTTTAACCCATAGTTCTATATTTTTAACACTTCCTTGGCCTTTAGCTTGCCCTACTTTTGCCTCAGATGCGTAAGCAACGCCATCAAGAGCAAAACTCACCAACATTAGAAAGTTAAGTAAAACAGCATTAGCGGCGAGTGTAGTTTCGCCAATTCGCGCTGCGTAGAATGTCATAAAACTAAAACATAATTGCAGTATCAAAGAGCGAATAAATATATCTCTATTCAAACTCAATAATTCAGCCATTTTGCTAATACTCAGCCAATTCGGTACATTTAGTTCAATACCTTGCTTTTTAGCTAATTTAACCACTAAAAACAGTGCAAATACTAAAGCCGTATAATCAGCAATAAGTGAAGCCCACGCAGCGCCTGCAACTGCCCAATCTAAATAAACCACAAAACAAATATCGAGCACTATATTAACGATATTAGTGACGAGTAATAAATAAAATGGACCTCGACCATAATGCACACCAAGCATCCAACCCAGTAACACTAAATTACACAATGCTGCTGGAGCACTAAAAATACGAATGCTAAAATACTGATACGCTTGGGCGAGTACATCGCCATTGGCGGCGGAGAGATAAGCAATAGCGTGCTTTATTAATGGGGATAACACAATTAATAGCACAGCCACTGCGCTTGCAAGTAATAGGCTTCGTTTAAGTAAAGCGGCAAGTTGGGTTAAATCGTTTTTTCCGTACGCTTGTGCCACGAGTCCCGTGGTGCTCATTCTTAAAAAACCAGCAAGCCAAAATAAAATAGATATAACTGCAGAGCCAAGGGCAATACCCGCTAAGTAATGAGCGCTTCCTAAGTGCCCAATTACAGCAGTATCAACAATTCCTAACAACGGCACTGTGATATTTGATAGTATCATCGGACCCGCTAACAACAGCAAGCTTTTATGGTGTGCCTTATTATGTATAAGAAATTGTTTCATTTAGTATTATTTATCCTCATTAGTATATCTGTGCGGGCTCAAGCAGCCGTTATTTTACAGTATCATCATGTTAGTGAAACCCTGCCTGCTGTAACGAGCGTTAGCGCGAATACTTTTACTAAACATTTAAGCTATTTAAAAGAGCACAACTTTAACGTTATTCCTCTTAATGAGTTAATAAGCGCGCTTCAGCAAGGTGAAACCTTACCTGATAAAACTGTCGCTATCACCTTTGATGACGGTTATAACAATAACTATGAACAAGCTGCACCTATTTTAGAAAAGTTTGGCTACCCGTACACTATCTTTGTAAATCCTAAATTAATAGACGAAGGCATGAGTTACGTAATGGGGTGGGATAAGCTCAAAGAATTATCTAAAAAAGGGGCATTAATAGCCAATCATAGCGGACAACATGATTACTTACACCTTAAGCTTGAAAACGAAACTGATGCGCAATGGCAATCACGTATTAAGCAAGATATTCTTAGCTCTCAAAAGCGTATAAAAGAAGAAATAGGCCACGACTATAAATACTTAGCATACCCGTATGGTGAGTTTAATAACGAGCTGCAAGCACTTGTGACAGAGCTTGGTTTTGTGGGTATCGGTCAGCACTCCGGCGCTGTAAATAAAGATTCTAATTTTAGCCGCTTACCACGTTTTCCTGCATCAGGCTTTTACAGCAAACTAGAAACTCTTATTACTAAGCTTAACTCACGCGCGTTTAATATCACCAATTTAACTTATCAAGATAGCGTTACACAACAAAATCCACCCGCGCTCACAATTGAATTTAATATGGGTGATTTCCATAAGAGTCAATTTGCCTGTTACGTATCAAGCGTAGGACAAGCTGATTTAAAATGGATAAATAAAAATACAGTTGAAATAACCTCACCAAAAGTACTTAATGAAGGGCGCTCTCGCTTTAACTGTACTGCCCCTTCTATTTCAAGTCCTAGTGATTATTTTTGGTTTTCACAGCCTTGGGTAATCGAAGCGCCTAAACCTTAACGGCCTGATGTAAAAGCCGCTGGGTTATTTTATCCAGCGCAACTATTTCGTCTGCCGCATTTAGCTCAGCGGCAGCTTTAGGCATCCCCCATACCACCGATGAGTACTCATCTTGAGCTAGGGTATACGCACCGTTTTGTTTTAGTGCAAGTAGCCCTTTTGCGCCATCACTCCCCATTCCAGTTAATATTGCTGCAACTACATTTTTAGCCCCAGTCTCTACTAATGAGTTAAACAACACGTCTACCGCGGGTTTATGTCTGTTGACCGGCTCGCCATCATCAAGCTGGCAATACAGGCTAACACCCCGTTTTTTAATACTTAAATGAAAACCACCTGGTGCTATATAAGCCCAGCCCGCGCTAAGCTTATCTCCATGTTCAGCCTCTTTCACATTTATCGCGCATGTACGATTCATTCGCTCAGCAAATGAAGCGCTAAACACAGGAGGGATATGCTGAGTAATTACAATGGGCGGGCAATTTGGTGGCATTTTAATAAGTACTTCTTTTATAGCCTCAGTTCCACCCGTTGAAGCACCTATCGCAATTACTTTATTAAGCAAAAACTGAAAATGAGTATTAATAGGCTCATTTGTGATGGCTACTTTTTTATAGCTTCTTACTCTTGCTCCAGCAGCTATTCGCACCTTTTGCTGGACAAGTGATGCATATTGGCTCAATTGCTCTCTTACGTTGTTAGTCGGCTTAGCTATAAAATCAACAGCCCCTAATTCGAGTGCTTCTAATGTGATAGGAGAGCCTTTTTGAGTTAGTGTTGAAATCATCACTACTGGCATTGGCCTCAATCGCATTAAGTTTTTTAAAAAACTAATACCATCCATTTTTGGCATTTCGACGTCGAGCGTTAATACATCAGGACTGAGCTTTTTTATCATTTCACGAGCTTCGTAGGGATCCTCAGCGCTACCCACGACTGTAATATCTTCAGCTTGTTGTAATATTTCAGTGAGTAAACGCCTTATTAAAGGAGAGTCATCAATTATTAATACTTTAATCATGCATACTCCTAAAACAGCTCTATATCAGTCACTACTTCTTGCTTTTTAAGATTTTGTAAATAACGGACTTCGCGTTTTTCAATCGTATTGTTGTGTAGGTTTTTAAGCTTTTTCATATGAACTTTACCGGTATTCGGATGAAAAAATATTTTCCGCGGCCATGGTCCACCCATATCGTGGGCAACTAGATTTAATGCCTCTTCTTTAATATACGCCGCTGCAAAACTAATATTACCTAGCCCTATATCCGTCATCGCACTAATAATTTTACCCCCGCCAAAAAGCTTTACTTTTAGGTTGCATCGAGATGCGCCATTTTTTAAAACTTCATTTATAAGATACTCCATAGCCCAGTTGCCGTACCGACAACTTAAACTATGCGCATTTTTAAGGTCTGCCCCTTTTTGAATTGGCAACATAAAATGATTCATGCCTCCAATTCCTAGCACTTCATCATAAACGCAAGCCGCAATACACGAGCCCAAAACAGTAGAAATCAGCTCATTATTTTTAGAAACATAAAACTCACCCGGAAGCACTTTGGCAACAACGCTACCTCTGCCTGAATCCCAATATCGTTTAATATGTTCAAAGTTAGGTAATACCGGCCTAAACTCTGTGTGCATCTTGTCCCTTTTGGTACATAGTTTTCCCTAAATTTTTAAATTGCGTATGCTCTTTCCCCATACTTTCTGAGTGACCTAAAAACAAATAACCTTGTTCATTTAATATATTGGCGTAACGTTTAAACAGCTGATCTTTTGTTTCTTTATCAAAGTAAATAACAACATTACGGCATAAAATAAGATCAAATGATCCTTTCATTGGCCAATTTTGCAATAAGTTTAAGCGCCTAAATGAAATAGATTCTTTCAGCCTATCTTTAACTTTATAGTTTTCACCATCTTTACTTTTTAAAAACCAACGCTTAAGTTGCACACCATCTAAGCCGTTAACATTCGCTGCGGTGTAAATACCCTTTTGTGCCTTTGCCAATACATTAGAATCTAAATCGGTTGCTAGTATTTTTACATCCCAATTGCTTGGAAATACATTATTTAAAGTCATCGCCAAACTGTAAGGCTCTTCCCCTGTTGAGCAACCTGCAGACCAAATTCTTACTCGCTTACTGTCTTTATTTACCTTTAAAAGAGCTGGTACAAGCTCAGATTTTATAAATTCAAAATGGTGTATTTCACGAAAAAAAGACGTTAAGTTAGTTGTTATAGCATTGATGAAGGCATCAAACTCTTTATCTTTGTGGTTATTTAAATACTCTAAATACGCTTTAAAATCAGTTAGTTTACGCTCTCTAATACGTCTTGCTAAGCGTGAATAAACCATCTCTTTCTTATGTTCACCTAATACAATTCCACACGCGTCATAAACTAAGTTAGCAATTTCTTTAAAGTCGCGTTCGGTACACAAAAACTCTTTCATTGTTCGCTCTCAATTAAGCCTACCGAATAACACCTCGCTGTGATTATGTATCCAGCGAGGTATATTAAGAAGATTGGTTATTAAAACTCTTCCCATTCATCAGCAGAGTCTACAAAGTTATCGCCTCTGGGCTTATTACTCACAAAGTTACTTTGCGATCTATGAGATAATTTAGGCGTGTGCATAGTCGGCGAAATCATTGCCATCTCTTGCTGGCCTATTGAGAAAAAATTGAGTAGTCGACGCATCTCATTAGCTTGCTCAGCCATAGACTCGCCTGCTGCAGAAGCTTGCTCTACTAAGGCAGCATTTTGTTGCGTCATTTCGTCCATTTGGGAAATGGCTTTATTAACTTGCTCTATACCCGCACTTTGCTCTTCAGATGCCTCTGTAATATCAGAAATCATTTGTGTCACTCTTTGCACCGACACAACAATTTCTTTAAGTGTAGCGCCCGACTCATTAACTAATTGAGAGCCATCGGCTACTTTGCCTACGCTATCTCTTATTAACTCTTTAATCTCTTTAGCTGCACCTGCAGAGCGCTGTGCTAAATTACGCACTTCACCTGCCACGACGGCAAAGCCTCGACCTTGTTCACCCGCTCTTGCAGCTTCTACTGCAGCATTAAGCGCTAATAAATTAGTTTGAAATGCTATTTCATCAATGACACCAATAATGTCTGCAATTTTCTTGCTCGACTCATTAATTGCCGACATGCTCGTAACGGCTCTATTAACAACCTCACCACCTTGAATCGCTTTTTCACATGTTTCTTCTGCTAGATCGTTCGCTACTTTTGCGTTATCAGCATTTTGGCGAACGGTACTGGTCATTTCTTCCATACTTGACGCTGTTTCTTCAAGTGACGAGGCTTGCTCTTCTGTACGTTGGCTTAAATCAGCATTACCTTGAGAGATTTCTTCTGCACCACTGGCTACTAGCGTTGCCGATGAATTTATGCGATTAATCACTTCCGTTAACTTATCTGCCGTAGCATTTGCGTCGCGTTTAAGCTTATCAAATGAACCTTTATATTCTTTTTCAATACGTTTTGATAGATCACCACTTGCCATCGCATCGAGCATATTGCCAGTGTCGGCAACTGCATCATCAACTATTTCAACTAAGCTATTTAGCCCTTGAGCCAAACGTAAAAAGAACCCTTCCTTCCCATCTTCCGCTACTCTTGTATCTAATTCGCCATTACCTGCAGCACCAATAAGCTCAGCAATTTCTTTTTCAAGCGCAACTTCATTGGTCCTATCTTCCCACTCAACAATAGTGCCTAAATGCTTTCCGTCTTGACTAATCCAAGGTGAAGCAATCAAGGTGAAAGTGACACCCGCTAAAAGTAATTCGGCTTTATGAGGCTTATCGAGATTTTTTAATAAATCTCGCTGATGGTTAGGGTGTTTATGAAAATCATCAACACAGGTGCCAATTAAATTATCAACAGAAAAGCTTGGTAATACAGTTTGTAATTCTTTTTCACGTACTTTTAGCATTTTCTGAACACGGTCGTTCACAAATACTATATTGAGATCTTTATCAGCAATCATTACATTAGCTTGGCAAACTTTAAGCGCATTTGCTAAATCGGCTGCTTTGCGAGATGCTTTTTCAAGCTCTTTTTGTTCAGTAATATCAGATGCATATTTGATCACTTTAAACGGCTTACCGTTCATATCATAAATTGGGTTATAAGAAGCCTGGATCCAAACCTCCTGACCCTGTTTCCCTATTCTTAAATATTCCCCTGAATCAAATTCACCGCGACCTAGTTTGGCCCAAAACTCTTTATACTCGATACTATTTGCATGTTCGGGGTCAATAAAAAGCCTATGGTGCTGACCTTTAATCTCACTGAGTTGATAGCCTAGCGCATTTAAAAAGTTATCATTGGCATCAATAATGGTGCCATCTAAATTAAATTCGATAACCGCTTGGGATTTACTTATAGCGCTAATTTGTCCAGAAGCTTCTGCTGAAATTAACTTTTGTTCAGTCACGTCGGTGGCAAATTTAACGACTTTTAATACTTGCCCTTGCTCATCAACAATTGGATTATAAGTTGCTTGAATCCATACCTCAGTTCCACCTTTAGCATTTCGCTTAAACTCATCTGAGATAAACTCGCCGTTACGCAAGCGTTGCCAAAAGTTTTTATAGTCGTTGCCCTGAGCTTCATCTGGGTCCACAAACATAGAGTGATGCTGGCCTTGAACCTCTTCAAGACGATAGCCCATCGCGTTTAGAAAGTTCATATTTGCAGTAATTATCTTACCGTTAGGTTCAAACTCAATCACCGCTAATGATTTATTTAATGCATCTACAATTAAATCGTTGCTTGATTTTGACTGCTTTGGATTACTAAACCATCCCATGCCCATCACCACCTTTAAGTTTATTATTCATTTAGTTTCTATTTGCTAAATATTCATTGTTTTTTGCAGGTCAATTAGCGCTACCATTTTTTCACCGACATTCACCAACCCCGCTACATATTCACAATTACTCGATTCAGATAAACTAGGGACCGCTTTCGCATCCTGCTCTGCAATACTGTAAACATCAGAGACGGCATCAACAGCAACACCTATAATTTTACTACCTAATTCAAATTCTATTTTGACAACGATAACCACCGTTAATGGACCATAGTCGACACTTGGTAATCCAAAGCGCAACCGTAAATCAATAATTGGCACTATTGTTCCACGTAAATTAATAACGCCTTTTACAAATTCAGGCGCATTGGGCAGTACTGTAATTTCTTCCCAACTGCGAATTTCTTGTACTGTTAAAATATCAACGCCGTATTCTTCATCAGCCATAATAAAAGTTAAAAACTGTTTTACACCTTGCTGTTGCTGAAGATTTAATTGATTACTTAACTGGCTTTGCTCTGAGCTCATAACGCCTCCAAAGTGGCTTGCGTTTCAATCGTTAGTTCTTGGCTACCTGGTTTTTTTAAACCTGAGAGCTTTATTAAGCCGCTAACGTCAACAATCAGTGATACACGCCCATCGCCTAAAATAGTGGCTCCTGATACGCCATCAACTTTGTGATAGTTAGCCTCTAAACTTTTAATAACAACCTGTTGTTGAGACAGTAAATCATCAACTAATAAACCGACCTTTTGATTATCTGTTTCTACAACAACAAGTAGCGTTTTATCGAGTGATTCAATGGCATTTTTATGATTAAAAATATCGTAGAGCCTTAAAATAGGAATGTATTCGTCCCGAAGCCTCAATACATCAAGGTTTTTACCCACTCGACTCACTTTAGCAATATCAATTTGCAGAGATTCCACAATAGAAATGAGCGGAATAATATAAGTATGCTGAGCCACCTTAACTAATTGCCCATCTAAAATAGCGAGAGTAAGTGGTAATCTAATAGTAAACGTAGAACCAACACCGGGCTCTGAGGTTACCTCTACTGAGCCATTTAAAGATTGAATATTTCTCTTAACTACATCCATCCCAACTCCACGACCAGATAAATCACTTACCTCATCCATTGTTGAAAAGCCGGGCATAAAAATAAGCTCATTTATTTCATCGTTATTGAGGTGGTTATCAGCTGGGATTAATTGGTTAGCGATGGCTTTTTCTTTTATTTTTTTTGTATTTAACCCCTGCCCATCATCCATTATTTCAATAACAATGTTTCCACCCTGATGAAATGCATTTAAGGTTACTGTGCCAACGGGATCTTTACCTGCCGCCAGCCTTTGCTCAACAGTCTCTAATCCATGATCAAGTGAGTTCCTCACTAAATGGACCATAGGGTCGGATATTTTTTCCATTACTGTTTTATCAAGCTCGGTTTGCTCTCCAATCAACTTTAGCTCAACCTGCTTGTTTAGCTTTTGTGCTATATCTCGCACTAATCGAGGAAAACGGCTAAATACAAAGTTTATCGGGAGCATACGAATGCGCATCACATTTTCTTGTAAATCACGCGTATTATGGGCAAGTTGCGCTAGGCCTTCTTGTAGTAAAGTGATTGTGGCTGGTGTGATTTCTTGTTCGCTAAGCTGATTTAGCATAGCTTGTGTAATAACAAGTTCACCAACCATATTTATTAACGAATCCACTTTATCAATGCCAACACGAATGGAGGTGGATTCTGGTGTACTTGCAGGTTTTTTTTCTTTATTAGCAGCCGGTTGCTGAGGCTTACTTGGTAACTCAGCTACTTTTATTGAATCGGATTCTTCAAGCTCAACAGCTTTAGATATTTCACCTTGATTAGGTTGTATTGGCTCATCATTGCCAAATAAGCCTCCGCATAATTCAATTGTTATGTCGGCATCGTCTTCAACCCATTCAAATACTTCTTTTATGGCTTTTTCATCATGGCTAGTGCTTAAAAAAAAGCGCCAATGTAAAAAGCATTCATCACTACTTAAATCGGTGATTTCTGGAACTTCATCGTAAAATGCTGTGGTTTCTAACTCGCCTAGCTCTTCAAGCTCACTGATCATATACAGTGGCTCGTTTCCTGTTTTAAATAAATGATGATGAGGTTTAAAGTCTATTTGATAGGTATTACTGCCTGTTTGCGGTTCTTGGCTTTGAGGTTTACTTGCTTGTGTTTCGTTTTTCATTCCAAGTACATGTTCAAATTGTACTTTTAACGAATCTGCCTCGGTTAAATCAGGCTCTTGCTCACCTTGAAGTGCAGCAAGTAAACCGCGTAAGCAGTCCACAGCTTTGAGTAATAAATTTACATGATCGGTGCTAAGCACACGTTCACCTTGGCGAATTTGATCTAGTAATGTTTCAAGTACATGAGTAAAATCAGCAACGGAGCTAAAACCAAATGTTCCACTGCCTCCTTTAATCGAGTGAGCAGCTCTAAAAATAGTGTTGATAGTTTCTAAATCTTCCTCACCTGGCACTAAGTTTAATAGCTCAGCCTCCATGGTATCGAGGCCTTCAAAACTCTCTTCAAAGAAAACTTCAAAAAACTGACTTAAATCTATACTCACACGGCGCTCCCTAGCGAATAACCTTTTTAATTACCGCTAATAGCTGATCGGGATTAAATGGTTTAACAATCCAACCTGTTGCACCTGCAGCTTTACCTTCTACTTTTTTTTCTAAACCCGACTCTGTTGTGAGCATTAGTAGTGGTGTAAATTTATAACTCGGTAAAGTACGCAGCTCTCGTATTAATGTAATTCCATCCATTATTGGCATATTTACATCTGAAATAACGGCATCAAAGTCTTGCTGTTTGGCAATAGCGAGTGCCTCACTACCATCTTTAGCTTCGGTTACATCAAACCCGGCAGTTTTTAATGTAAAGCTCACCATCTGACGCATCGATGCTGAATCATCAACCGCTAAAATTTTTTTCATATATACCCCTAACTTTTACTTTCGGTTGTTAAGTATTGGCTTAAGCCAAGTTTATTAATTGTATGCGTTAAGGCCTCGCTACTGCCTACCCATATTATTTTGTGCTGTATGGTAAGTAGGTGCTTTTGTAAGGCGCATAAAAGTTGAATTGAGGCAGTATCAGCAGAAATTACATCGTTAATATCAAGACAGATATCATCGTTGCTATTGAGTTCTTGTAGTAAATCTTGATGTAGTGTTTCAACTTGCGAAATAGCAAGTTCGCTCGGAAGTTTTAGCATTAAGTAAGTGCATTCCCTGTCAATTCAATTCATAACAAAAGCTTAGCCCTAGTTATTAAAATTGCCATAAAATGCTTAATTAAATTTAACTTGTCGTTAAAAAACAAAAAAGGAGCCTAAAGCTCCTTTAAAATTGTTAAAAAGTAAAAACTAGTTTTTGTAGTAATCAGCTATTTTTTTAAACTCTTCAGTTAAAGTAGTCGCATTAATTAATGGCACACTACCTTGTTTAAATTCGGGTTTAAAAATAGCTCTTACGGCTCCATGTTGATCAACCATAGCGACCGAAGCACTATGATCAACTGCATATTCTGATTCACTACTATCGCTAATGGCGTAAATTAAGCCAAGCTCTCGAACAACAGGAAAAAGGTGTTTATGCTCTCCTGATACAGCTAAAAAATCAGGGTTAAAGTAATCTATATATTGCTTTCGTTTAGCTGGTGTATCGCGTTTTGGATCAACCGATAAAAACCAAACTTGCAGCGGATAATCTGCTTGTAAATTTTTATAAACAGCATTTAACTTAGCAAGTGTTAATGGGCAAATATCTGGACAGCTTGTATAGCCTAAAAATACTAAATTCCACTGCCCTAAAAATTGTTGTTTAGTCACTAATTCGCCGCGCTGATCGTTTAGCGTAAAATCAGACAGTGGCTTTGCATTTTCGTAAATCAATGCATCTACATCTGGTCGGCTATTTTCATTTGAACATGCTGATAAAAACAAAACTAAAATAACAATTAATCCAAGCCATAACTGCTTCATAAAGGGAGCCATTTATCTATAAATAAGATTACAAAGAGTACCATTAAATGAATAATCGAAAAACGAAATAAGTCCATTGCAGCCTCATCATTTCCAGCAATTTTTAATTTAACCGCTTTATATATAAACACTGCATTTAATACACACGCACCTATTAAATATATTAATCCAGACATACCAATTAAATAAGGCAATACGCAAACTACAGCGAGTAAAACAGAGTAAGCAACGACGCACGTTTTACAAAAATCGATACCGTGTGTTACTGGCAGCATAGGGATTTTAGCGCGTTCATAATCACTTTTTCGTGCTATAGCCAGCGCCCAAAAGTGTGGTGGGGTCCAGGTAAATATTATCATTACGAGTAACCAAGGGGCTGCTGCCATTTGGTTTGTTTCTGACACCCAACCTAATAATGGAGGCATTGCGCCAGCCAATCCACCTATAACAATATTTTGCGGCGTTGCACGCTTTAAAAATGATGTATAAACAAATGCATAACCTACCAATGCAAATAACGTTAATATAGCGGTTAAGACATTAGCCCACACCATCAGCATAATAAAGCCAGCAACCCCAATAACAGCTGCAAAACTAAGCGCATGTGTTTTACTTAAGCGCCCTTTAGCCACAGGGCGATGACGAGTCCGTGCCATTTTTGAGTCTATCTCGCTATCAACCACATGATTAATAACCGCTGCAGCAGCAGAAAGTAGCCCTATACCTAACAAGCTAATAAACTGTACGACCATACCGCGCCCCACATCGGGAGCCAGCGCTAAACCAACCCAAGCTGTTAGCACCAGCATGGCTACCACTTTAAATTTACTAATTGCTAAGTAGTCTTGCAGCAAACTATGAGTACGCGAAATTAGCGATTGAGTATTAACGGGTAGCAGTATTTTTTTATCAATTATAAGTGCCATCATATTTCCCCTTTATGTGCGTGATTTTAGGTAATAACACAACCTAACCATGCTTAATAACAGTATGGCAGCCATCAAGTTATGCGCCAGTGCAACTCCCAACGGAATATGCCAATGTATTAAAATAAGCCCTAAACTAATTTGGCACAGCAGGATAAGTAATACGCTCACAACACAATTTTTAATTTTTTTAGAGTACGCTTGTCTGTATATTTTCCACATAATTAATGCCAGAACGATGCAAGTAACGAGCGCCCAAATGCGGTGTAATAAATGAATAGACATACGCGCTTGCTGTGATAACACACCAAACTCATAATTACTGTGCTCAAGTGGTAATTGAAATACGCTACTCAATGAAAACGGTTGTGCGTAATTACACAATGGCAAACCACTACAATGCGGAGCGGCGTAATTTGCAGCCAGCCAACCACCAAGTGCAATTTGGATAACCAACACACTAAGCGCTACTAAACTCAAACCAAAATAGCGTTTTGCGCCGCTATCGCCCCCCATAATAGGTTTTGCGGTTAGCCGTAAATATAAAAGTGTTATAAGTGACAAAATACTAAAGCCACCTAATAAGTGGCCCATTACAATAAGAGGCTGAAGGTTCATGGTTACTGTCCACATACCAAGGGCAGCCTGAAACACCACTAGTAGAAGCAAAGCCAAAGGCAATTTAACTGGCGTAGTTGGATATTGGCGTTTTAAAAAAGCCAACACAAATAAACCTAAAATAAGTAAGCCTAAAGTACCTGCAAAATAGCGATGAATCATTTCTTTCCACGCTTTTGCGGTTTCGAACATCATATCGGGGTAGCTTTGAGTTGCTAAAGCAATATCGGCCTCATGCTTAGGTACCGTTAAAAAACCATAACAGCCAGGCCAATCAGGGCACCCTAAACCTGCATCGCTTAAGCGGGTGTACGCACCTAAAGCAACTACAATCAAAGCGAGTAATCCTGTTATTAATACTAAGTTTTTATAATTTTTATACATCAGATACTCCAACTTAAGATCAACTTAATTAGCTAGAACGAGAATAGTTAAGTAATTTTTTTAGATCTTTTAATAACCCTTTTTGTACTAAACGGTTTTCTTGTGGCTCGGCCTTAAAGGGATATTCAAGTACCACTAACCCCATATGATCAATTAAATATAAACTTGCAGGATTTAAACTCTGTTGCTCGGTAATAATTTTCCATGGTAGATTTTTATTGTCGGGGCTTCCTATTACAGCCATATCAACCTTACCTTGGTTTTTACCAAGTGCCACATATAAGTTATTAAGTGCATTGAGCTGTTCGCTGCATGGGGTGTTACATTCGTTTGAATAATTAAGTGCGATAGTCCATTGCTTGGGATTATTTTGCGGCCAATTTTTAAGTTTTATTTCTTGGCTTAAAAACTCTCCATTATTAGTAATTGCAGTAGGCAACCAATCAAACTTTAATGCGCCATATGCCAAAACTAATGGGATTGCGCAGCAACCCACAAACAACAAAAGGGGATTATTTTTCATTATGTGTCCTTTTTTTACTCGCAAAAATAGCAACAACAGCACATGCAACAGCAATTAAAAACCATTGCACAGCGTAGGCATTATGTTTTTGAGGGCTCATAACAACGGCCTCATAATGAGGTGTTGCAATCTCATCACCAGTACCTTGTCTGTAAGCCATAAAATTAATTAATGATTGCTGGCTTTGAGTGCTCAGCATATTTAAGTCGATAGATTGGATTCTTTTAGGTAAGTCGTTATTTGTAGTTTTATCTTCAAGCGTAAAGCTACTTAAGTTATTTTCTTTTATTTGCGCTTTAAGAATAAAAACACCTGTAGGCAGAGTAACCTTTGGCAGTGTACCTCTAGATATAGGCGCTTTTACCCATCCTAAATTAACTAAAATCACTTTTTCTTCGCTGTCTGGCTTTAGTAAAGCAAGTAAGTCGTACCCTACTTGCCCGTTATAAACTTGATTATCTAAAAGCCAATATTGGTTTTGTACAAACTGCCCTTTCAACTCAACCAATACACCTGTTTTGTTCCAGCTATCAGGCAGGTTAAGTAATTGAGACCAGCTCATCACACCACGAGTCTGTTGCTTAGCAATAGCGGTTAGTTGCTGCTGCTTTTGCTCACCTCGCTCCAACTGCCAAAACCCTAGTCGCACACACACAAGTACAACAACCACAACCATACAAAGTGTGATTAGTGAACTAAGCTTTTGTTTGTGCCATAAAACTAACTGCATAAAGGGTCAACTCAGTGATTATTAAAATTATTATCGTACTGTTGTTAATATTTATACTTTTTAACTTATTTAGAGCATTGTTTATTATGGTGTCAGGGAAAACTGGGGGACGACCTATGTCTCACTTTTTAGGTCGTCGCGTATTGTTTTCGGTCGTTGTTTTAGTTGTTGTTATTGCAGCGCTTAAACTTGGTTTTATTAAAGCAAATAATTCGCCAATAAACGCTACAGCACATATACAAATACAAACAAACACAGCCACACCACATCAACAAAGTGCCAATACCAAGCCGCTGCTTGAAAAGCAAAATGCTTATCTTTAGTAAAGTGCCCTTTTAATATCCGTAAAAATATTACAAATAAAAGTACGGTTCCAAGGGTTACATGCATGCCATGAAAACCTGTCAGTAAAAAGAACGTATTACCGTAAATACCTGCATCTAGCGTTAAGTTTAAATCGTTATACGCATGAATATATTCCTCAACTTGTAACCCTAAAAAGCAAACACCCAATAAAATAGTAGCGCCTAAAAAAACTTTAAGTGGAGTACGTTTATTGTTTTCCATCGCTACATGGGCAAAATGAAGAGTAACTGAAGAAGTAAGCAGTATTAAGGTATTAATAAGCGGTAAACCTTGCCAGCCCATAGCTTGAGTAGTTTCGCCTGCAGGTGTTGAAACTAGCGGCCAAACAGCTTCGAAAGTTGGCCATAATACTTCATTGGTCATTGCATTATTGCCTGCGCCTCCAAGCCAAGGTACCGACAATACGCGTGCATAAAAAAGCGCACCAAAAAAGGCCATAAAAAACATAACTTCAGAAAAAATAAACCAGCTCATACCTTGCCTAAAAGAGCGATCCATTTGTGCTGAGTACAAACCTTGATCCGACTCACTAATTACATTTTTAAACCAGCTAAACAACATATACACAAGCACAGCAATACCGGCATAAAGCAGGTAAACCCCGCTCCCCCCTTCTTTGCCTACACTCATAACTGTTAAGCCCGCCCCTACTGCAATAAAAAACAATGCAACAGCGCCCACAATAGGCCACGGGCTTTGCTCTGGTACATAATAATGCTCATATTCTTGATTCATTTTATTTACTCCTAGTTTCACACTAGTTTAAAAAGCTAGTTATTACTTGCCACCAGCTGTTCACTAATATCAAATACGGTATAAGATAAAGTTAATTCTTCAATGTCGCTTGGCAGTGCGGTATCAACATAAAAAAGCAATTTAAATTCAAGTTCTTCCCCTGCTTTTAGAGGTTGCTGTTCAAAGCAAAAACAAGCTATTTTATGTAAATACTTTGCCGCTTTACCTGGCGAGACTGATGGTACAGCCTGCATTACTTTATCTAGGTTGCTGTTATTTTTAGCACTAAACATTACTTCACGCATTGCACCGGGTTTTACCACAACACTGTATTCTTTTGATTTAACTTCAAACGGTGCACCTCTTTGCGCGTGAGTAGTAAAACTAACGCCAACTTCTCGGTTTTGTATTATTTGCGTACTTTGCTCTGCTTGCTCAAGCGAAGGTTTTCCATTAAGCCCTGTTACGTCGCAAAACACGTCATACAAAGGTACTAAAGCAAAGGCAAAGGCAAACATGCCTATGCAAATAAGTACCAAACGTTTGAGTAGCGGTGCGTGTGTCATTACTTGATTACCGGCGGCTTAGAAAAAGTATGATATGGCGCTGGAGAGTCAACTTCCCACTCAAGCCCTTCTGCCCCTTCCCATACTTTTGCAGGTACTTTATCGCCACCGCGTGCACATTTAATTACCACAGCTACAAACAACAATTGCGATATACCAAAGGCAAATCCACCAATACTTATGATTGCGTTAAAGTCGGCAAATTGGAGTGCGTAATCGGGAATTCGACGCGGCATACCGGCAAGCCCTACAAAATGCATAGGAAAAAACAGTACGTTCACGCTCACCAGTGATAGCCAAAAATGCCATTTGGCTAACGTGATATTAAACATATTGCCCGTCCACTTGGGCAACCAGTAATAAGCCCCTGCCATTATCGAAAATACGGCCCCTGTTACTAATACATAATGAAAGTGCGCCACTACAAAATAAGTATCGTGATATTGAAAGTCAGCAGGTGTAATTGCCAGCATCAATCCCGAAAAACCACCTAAGGTAAACAGCACAATAAACGCAATACTAAAAAGCATTGGCACTTCAAAAGTTATTGAGCCTTTCCACATTGTGGCAACCCAATTAAATACTTTTACGCCTGTAGGTACCGATATAAGCATGGTCGCGTACATAAAAAACAACTCGCCAGCGACCGGCATCCCAGTGGTAAACATATGATGAGCCCATACAATAAAGCTCAATAGTGCTATGGAGGATGTGGCGTATACCATTGAGGCATAGCCAAAAAGTTTTTTACGAGAAAAGGTAGGTACTATTGTAGATATAATGCCAAAGGCAGGAAGAATCATTATGTATACTTCGGGGTGACCAAAAAACCAAAAAATGTGTTGGAACATCACCGGATCGCCACCGCCTGCGGCATCAAAAAAGCTGGTCGCAAAGTACTTATCGGTAAGTACCATAGTGACAGCCCCTGCAAGCACAGGCATTACCGCTATTAATAAAAAAGCAGTAATTAACCACGTCCATACAAATAAGGGCAACTTCATCCATGTCATGCCGGGGGCACGTAAGTTCACTATGGTTACAATCACATTGATTGCGCCCATTATTGAGCTAATCCCCATAATATGTACGGCAAATACAAACAATGCAGTATTATCATTACTGTATGTTGTGGACAGTGGTGCATAAAAAGTCCAACCAAATGCAGGACCCCCACCAGGCATAAATAACGATGCCAATAGGATTAAAAATGCAAACGGTAAAATCCAAAAGCTCCAGTTATTCATTCTTGGCAATGCCATATCTGGCGCGCCAATCATTAGCGGTATCATCCAATTAGCAAGGCCTGTAAAGGCCGGCATAACCGCACCAAACACCATAATTAAACCATGCACTGTGGTCATTTGATTAAAAAAGTGAGGGTCGACCAACTGTAAACCAGGTTGAAATAATTCAGCTCTGATCACCATGGCCATTCCACCACCAATTAAGAACATGGTCAGCGAAAAAATTAAATATAAACTACCTATATCTTTATGATTAGTTGTGTAAAGCCAGCGTTTAAAACCTTTAGCTGGGTGATGAGCATGATGAGCTTCATTGGCGTTAGGTTGTTCTACTATGCTACTCATTAGTTCGCCTCCACTTTGGCATCAAGTGCTGCCTGTATTTGACTCGGTTGAATAACATCACCCGTATCATTACCCCACGCATTACGTTTATAAGTAATAACCGCTGCTAATTGCTTTATAGATAACTGCTTGGCAAATGCTTGCATTGCCGTACCAGGTCGTCCATGGATAACTACATCAATGTGATCTTTTATACCGCCAAGCACTATCGGGCTGCCTTTAAGTGCAGGAAATACACCCGGTAATCCCATGCCAGTGGGCTGATGACATGCAGCGCAATTGGCCATATATACTTGTTCGCCTAAAGTCATTAATTCTTCTTTTGGGAGGGTTTTATCAAGTAATGCGGCATCTGCTAATGCTGCTTTTTGTTTAGCCTGCTTTGCATCTGCAAGCCATGTTTTAAAATCAGCCTCAGATTTAGCAACCACCACAACGGGCATAAAGCCATGATCTTTACCACACAACTCAGCACATTGGCCTCGGTAAGTACCTTCTTCGTTTATGTTCGTCCATGTTTCGTTTATAAAGCCGGGATTCGCATCTTTTTTAACTGCAAAATCAGGTACCCACCAAGAGTGGATAACATCGTCAGAAGTCATTAAAAATCGTACTTTTTGATTTATTGGCAGTACGAGAGGTTTATCAACCTCAAGTAAGTAGTTAGGATTTTTATCTGCAAGATTAGCGATTTCATCTTGCGGGGTAGATAAAATAGAGTAGAACTCTACATCTTCGCCCATATATTCATAATGCCATTTCCATTGTGAACCTGTAATTTTAATAGTGAGATCAGCTTTGCTGGCATCTTCCATTGCAATTAGGGTTTTAGTAGCTGGTACTGCCATAGCAATTAAAATAACAAACGGAATTGCAGTCCAAAGTATTTCTACTTTAGTGCTTTCGTGAAATTGGGCAGGTACAGCCCCTTTAGATTTACGGTGATGAATAAGTGCCCAGAACATAATTGCGAACACTATCACCCCAATCACACAACATATTATAAATATAGTCATGTGCAGCTGATATACATTATTGCTTATATCGGTTACGCCTTTGCGCATATTGTATTGGCTGTTAGCCAAAACTGGGTGCGAAAAAACACATAATATAAGCCACAAGGTAGAGGTCAGTTTACCCATGTGGTGGCTCCTTTGATGCTATTGCGAATGCAAAGCGAAGAGGCATACGGCTTAAACGCCAATTCGTTATTTTTATTTTTTTAGCCAATCTCATTTAATATTGATTGGTTTTGCTGCGCCAACAACGTGTTTGTGTATATTGTGTGTTCTCAAAACTAAAAAGCTGTGAGTTATTATTAGCTCAGCACATTAACAATTAGCTAAAAAATGAACAACAAGCAAGTTTTAGTATAAAAAACAATCAGGTTGTAATTGGGTAATTAACAAAAAATCAGCAACTAGCTAGGCAACAGGAAGTTCAAAAGATGAGAAAAACAAAGGGGTTTAACGCATTTGGAGGGGAAATTATAAGTGCAAAAAAGTTTACAGGTTGAATAGTCAGTGGGCTGTTTACGCCCTATTTTAGTACGAATTTTAAAACAAAAATGCGTACTAATTAGTACGCATTTATAAAACTGCTTGTTTAAAAGCTATTTTTAAAGTCACATCCAATCAGCGTTTCTTATAACGCCAACGGCTAAGCCTTCAATATTAAAAGACTCATTCTCAAGATCTACTTCAATAGATTCAAAATCGTCGTTTTCAGCATGAAGTAATACTTTACGACCTGCTTTCTCAAGACGTTTTACAGTTACGTCTTCGTCTAAGCGGGCAACAACAACTTGTCCGTTTTCAGCGGTTTGAGTACGATGTACAGCAAGTAAATCACCATCCATAATACCAATATCTTTCATGCTCATACCGTTAACGCGTAGTAAAAAATCTGCAGCCGGTTTAAACATTAATGGATCGATTTTGCAGTGACTTTCAACGTGCTCTTGCGCCAAAATAGGTGAACCAGCAGCAACACGCCCTATAAGCGGTAAACCTAATTGTTCTGGCTCTTCTTCTTCAATTAACTGAATACCACGGCTTGCACCTGGCTTCATTTTAATGGCGCCTTTTTTAGCAAGTGCTTTTAAATGTTCTTCAGCAGCATTGGCACTTTTAAAACCTAATGTTTGCGCTATTTCAGCACGTGTAGGAGGCATACCAGTGTCTTTAATAAAAACTTTAATTAGTTCGAGTATTTGAGCTTGGCGGTTCGTTAATGGTCGCATACAACTGGTTTTCCATACAGTACATTTAACTGTGAGTATATACAGTTAAATAAAAATCGCAAATTTAAATTAAGCCTTAAAATAGCCAAAGTAATTTCACTTGTGTACATTTTAGGGATATAACTAAAACTAAGTTTATAAATGATAAAAAAAGCAAAGGAGTCATTATGAGTATTTGGTATCAACCTATTACTTTAGAGTTTTGCAAACAGCTAGATGAAGGTATAAATGGTCAAGGTACGCTGATGAAAACTATGGGGATAGAAATCACAGAGATTGGCGATGATTACTTGGTTGCCACAATGCCAGCAATTCCTGAGCATCATAACCCAATGGGGATGGTTCACGGCGGTGCTAACGTTGTACTTGCCGAAACAGTTGCCAGCTATGCAGCTAACTTTGTTGTCGATTTTACAAAATTTTACTGCGTGGGACAGGAAATTAGCGCAAGTCATTTAAAAGCGTCTCGTAACGGCACTTTAACAGCCACGGCAAGAGCATTTCATATCGGTAAACGTAGTTCAGTATGGGAAATAAAAATTACAAATAGCCGCAATGAGCTGTGCTGCGTATCTAAAATGACCGCAGCAGTCGTAGAGCGAAGATAGTTACTTTTCGATTGGGTAAATTGTAATTTCCATACCCGCACCAATCGCAGATATACGTAGTAATGTATCTGCATCTAAGGCTTGATTAAAGCACTTAGGAGAAGTGCCTGATTCAAAACCAATATCAAACGTTCTACGTGAACAGCTTAACCATTGCTTTAGCGCGTTACGCGAACACGATTCAATAAGCTCACATATATGGTTTATTGCTTTGTCAGGCGTGTTTACTACACCTGTTGCTTCAATACGCGCTAATTGACGGTATTCGTCTTTGTCATAATGTAAAATCGTAGCGACTTTTTTCAAGTCCGCCACTAGCAAACTAATATCTTGCTTTGATTCAAGCTCAAGATCTACATTTAAAAATTGAATTTCCGACATCGTTTCGTATTTATCCTCTAATAATTTCATTGCAAACTTTAACGCAGTTTTACCGTTATACCAAATCAACTATGCTCTATTAACCACTTTATATGGATATTTCGCAGCTTTTAAGTATTTATTAGCATTTAAAGCTAGCTAGATATCAAACATTCAGCTCAATTAAACAAATAAATCATGTTAGCAATTTAAGTGTAATCTTTTTTATTTTTAAATGATTACAGTAAGCTATAGTTTAAACTGCGACAAAATGTCGCAGTAACTTATCTCATTAATGTAATAAACTAGCCTCTAAAAATAATAAGACTAAAACATGAATAAAAAAATATTTAAACATGCTCGCAAGTTACATAAATGGTTAGGTTATTTATTAGCATTACAAATTTTAGCTTGGCTATTAGGTGGTTTAGTAATGAGCGCTATCCCTCTTGATAAAGTTCATGGGAAGCATCTTGCAACACGCACTCTTAATAACCCATTTACGCAAGCTGATTATGTTGCCTCCCTTGACGATATTGCATCTCAGGTGGCTAATCCAACACAAATAATTTTTGAGAACTTCTTAACCACACCTATAATTACAGTTATAAATAAAGATGAACAGCAAAGCTTTAACGGTATAACAGGCCGGCCTTTTGAGCCGCCAACTAAAATACAAATTACCGCAAATGCTAAAGCACACTTACTTATTGATGCTCAAGTGACAAGCGCTGTATTGCTAAAGCAAGGTATGCGAGAAGTTGGATATAAAACCAATGTTTGGCAGGTACAATTTGACGACACATTTAACACAACACTGTACTTGTCAGAAAATAACGGCAGAGTTGTCACCGTTCGCAGCACACTCTGGCGAATTTTCGACTTTTTTTGGATGTTACATATTATGGATTACGATGAGCGAGAGGATTTTAATAATCCGCTGCTTATTAGTTTTGCAGCAACCAGCGTACTTTTTTGTTTAAGTGGAATATTACTACTTATACAAAATATACGACTAAAACGATTTATCCGAATTAAAAGTAAGAATAAATCAAAGTAGTCATATTTCATATTGGTTTTTGAGAACTAGCTCACTCTCACCATAGAGTAAGTAAGCCCTAGGAAGTACACAAGGGCAGATTTTATTCCAAGTGTTTAAATCGACTCAAATGTCGCTTTAACATTTCGTTTTCGAAAATCAACTCATCACGCTCATCCAGTAATTGTAAAACTAAGGCTATTGCCGACCAATCTAACGAAAAGTCATGTTGAATACGGGCCGCTTTTTTAACTAAAGTCACTGCAGATACCGTAAATTGCCACTGCGTAACATGATCCCCCTCAATTGGAACCGCAATATTATGCTCAACTAGCTCATATAAAATTGCTTCGCTAATATCACTGCTCAAACATAGCTCTTTGCTAGTAAGTAAATCGTCTTTTTGTGTCACGATAATTTGCATTATAGTTTGCTCCAGTTATTACGGGGATCAAAGTGAGCTTTTTCGGCTAATTCTTCCCACAGTTTTTTACTGGCATCATCAATAGATGTTGGATTAACAATTTTAAGCACAGCAAATAAATCACCTTTGGCTTTTTTACTCATTAATCCCTTACCTTTAATACGCAAGCGTTGACCAGACTGACTATTAGATGGAATAGTTAATTGGATTTTGCCTGCCAACGTAGGCAAATTTATTTTTGTACCAAGAGCCGCTTCCCATGGTGCAAGAGGGACGACTATATTTAGGTTATGGCCTTCAACATCAAATAATGGGTGAGGCACTAAACTAATTTGTAAATACAAATCACCATTTTGCCCATTTGCTGACCCTAATCCGCCTTGCCCTTTTAGTCGAATTCGCTCACCATTTACTGAACCTGCAGGAATTTTCACTTTAAGTGATTTTTTAATTTCAGAGACACGCCCACTGCTATCTCGCTGCGGTAACATAAACTCAACAGGCTTAACGGTATCAACTAAAGTCTCTTCAAGAAAAATCGGGAACTCTATTTCCACATCTTGTCCTTTTTGCGCGCGGGCGGCGTTACTTCTGCTCTGCCCGGAACGATCGAACCCACCAGCTCCGCCAAACATTGAATTAATAAAATCAGAAAACTCTTGGTCGGTTTGAGGATCGCTTTGCTGGTAATTACTTTGCGAAGAGGTATTTTTACCACCATAATTACCTTGCTGTTGACGAGCACGATTTTGCTGGTGACGACGTAACTCGTCGTATTTTACACGTTCTTCTTTGTTATGAATGACTTCGTAAGCTTCTGCTATTTCTTTAAACTTATCTTCTGCTTGAGGCTCTTTGCTTACATCTGGGTGATATTTTCTGGCTAACTTTTTATAAGCTACTTTAACCGCTTTATCGTCTGCATCAGGCGATATTCCAAGCACTGCATAATAATCAACAAATTTCATTTGCAATCCAAATCCCCATATTGAGTAAGCTTTAAGCATACTCCTTAACGGGTAATCTTGTGTGGTTAAAATACGATAAATAGTAAGAAATAAATGAATAGTGAAAATAACTTTAAGTAAAAAATTAATCAGACACCTTTTAGTAATATAAGTACAGGCCTTAAGTTAACTTTATCTTTTATCTTCAAGGCTTTAAACTGCCTGTTCCTGTAGTTCACATTTGTGATGGATATGACTCGATTTATTCTGGCCTTACTGGCTTGTTGTGTGTGTTTTTCGGTATCTGCCGAACAATTTACCCGTTTTTCAACGGCTAAAAGACATTTAATTAAAACCCTCCCTGACAACGCCAAAAGTATTTACTGCGGTTGTGATATTAAAAAAGAAGGCAAAAAACTCACTCCTGATCCTTCTAACTGTGGTTACATTCCTCGAAATACACTTACCCGCTCAGGCAAAGTAAATGTGCGAGCACTACGCATTGAGTGGGAACATATTGTTCCGGCGTGGGAATTTGGTCATCAGCTACAATGTTGGCAAGATGGCGGACGTAAAAACTGCCGTAAAGTAAGTGCTAAATTTAGAAAAATGGAAGCTGATATAAATAACTTAGCGCCAGCTATTGGCGAAATTAATGCCGATCGCTCTAATTATCGTTTTGGTATGCTTAGCGAAAACGCCACACAGTATGGTCGTTGCGAAGTAAAAGTAAACTTTAAGCAACGTGTAGTTGAACCGCCTGTCTATGCACGTAAACGTATAGCCGACACTTACGCTTACATGCAAAAAACATACGGTTTAAAAATCTCTGATAAACAGCAAAAGTTATTTAATGCGTGGAAAAAGCAAGCATTTGCAGATACAAGTAGTGCGAGCAAGCTCTAAGCTTTAACACTCATTTACATAAATCAAAGTTATAAATGTTGAATAAACGAGCGAGTGCTGTAACATTTTAAACAACTTATTTACAGGAAGTCCTTAACTATGTTTGAAAATAATAAAACCTCGCTAGCCANGTAGCGGCATCGACTCTGCTCCTGTAATTACTACTCCTATCGTTACAACACCTGTTAGTAGCAGTCCAACATGGACAGCAGGGGTATTTGAGCCCTCTAATGATTTAAAAAACTTTTGCGAAACCCCTCGTACGGGTAACGATCCCTTTAATAACAACAACCCCTACCCAGATCAAGCGGGTTCTGCCCTTTACGAAAAGCTTTGGCTTCGCTCTTGGAGCGACGAAACATACCTTTGGTATGATGAGATTACCGATAACGACCCTGAAAGCTTTACAACAGTAGCCGATTACTTCGCTCAATTAAAAACAGAGCAGCTTACCGACTCAGGTGCAAAAAAAGATAACTTTCATTTTTCAGAACCTACTGAAGATTACTTTCAAGAAGCGCAATCGGGCGTTACTTCTGGTTACGGTATAAATTGGGCGTTTATTGGCGATACAGCCGATCGTATTTTACGCGTTGCTTATCTTGAAGATGATTCACCTGCAAGCCAAATAGGCTTTCAACGTGGTGATACCGTACTTTCAGTTGACGGTGTTAGCATTAATACCAATACAGAGTCGGGTGTAGATACGCTTAACGAAGGTTTATTTAGTCCTACTAACGGCGACTCACATACTATTGTTGTACGCAGTAACGATGGCGCCGAAAAAACATTTAATGTAACCGCTGGTAATATTGAACAAACACCTGTTCAAAATGTTAAAACGATTACAACCGCAAATGGTTCAAGCGTGGGTTACATGCAATTTAATAGCCATATAAGCATTGCCCAAGAAGGGCTTATTGATGCGGTAAATAAGTTTAAAACCGATGGTATTGATGAGCTTGTAATCGACTTTAGATATAACGGCGGTGGTTTATTAGCACTGTCGGCTCAATTGGCTTACATGGTTGCTGGTAATGCCAACGTTAACAACCGCTTTTATTATCAAACTCAACAAAACGATAAACAACCCGTTGATTCGCCCTTCCCATTTATTGATGAAGAAATAGATTACTCTACTTTTTTTAGCACAGGTGAAAACCTACCTGATTTAAACCTATCAAAGGTTTATGTATTAAGCACATCAGGCACCTGTTCGGCATCAGAAGCTTTTATTAATGGTTTAAAAGGTATAGACGCAGAAGTTATTTTAATTGGCGACACAACCTGCGGTAAGCCCTATGGCTTTACCCCAACTCATAACTGCGCAACAACCTATTACACTATTCAGTTTAGTGGCGTAAATAGCAAAGGATTTGGCGAATACGCTGCGGGTTTTACACCAACCCCTACTCCACAATTTGATGCTGATGTTCAAGGTTGTGAAATTGAGGACGACTTTGATCATCAGTTAGGCGACAGTGACGAGGCCGTTTTAGCCACCGCATTATTTCATGTTGAAAATGGCAGTTGTCCAGTTAGAACGGCTGCTGCAAAAGCAGAACCAGCTAATTTTTCAAGCTCTCGTGAATCTCTCATTCCTTTAAATATGCCGGTACAATTTACCCAGCGTAATATGGACTTAACTTGGCCAACGCTGGGTGAGGAAAGGTAATGGCTAAATTATTACTCCCATTAGCCACCTTGCTCGCTTTAGGCGGATGCCAAAGTGTAGATAGTGAGCCTGCTAAACCCGCTATATTAACGAGCGTTAATCCCAGCGTTATTACAACACTACAACAGGCAATTCAACAAGCTAAGGGAGGCACATTAGTAACACTTGCCGATTCGGTATTTACTAAACGTAGCGAACTGCTAATTGATCATGCAATGAGTAAAGGGTCTGATGGCAGAGTAATTATGGGCGCGCATAATATAAAATCTGAGAAGTTTATTTTGCAACTACGTAATAACCAATGCGAGCTTTACTATCCTAAAAAAGAGCTTACTACAGTACTTGAAGGTGTTACCTGTAAAGAGTTATAAGGCACTTTATTAATGTTTATAAATTAATAAAAAAGGCGCGCAGCATATCGCTGCGCGCCTTTTTCTATTTTAAAGCGTTATTACAAGTCTTGATGCGGACCAAACACTTCATAATGAATCTGCTCGTTTTTAACACCTAGCTCAAGTAACTGGTTTTTTATAAATGCCATAAACCCGGCAGGACCACATAAGTAAAAGTCGCCATTACTCAATGGTAGCTGTGCTTGTACTGCATTTAGGTTCATTAACCCAGTAAAGTCAGCGCCCTTTGTCGCTTGGTTAAACCAGGTTATTGTTTGCAAGCGGTTATTCTGCGCAGTTAGATCATATAAATATTTTGAAAACGAGTGCTGCTGAGTATTTTCGCAGGCATGTAAATACATAATCTCTTGATTAAAATCATCACTTAATAACGTTTCAAGCATAGCCAGCATTGGCGTTTGCCCAACACCAGCTGAAATTAGTACCGCTGGACTTGTATTATTACGTAAAAAGAAGTCTCCTGCTGGCGGGTATAACTCAACAATAGTGCCTTGCTCTAATGAGTGTAAATAATTAGACACCATGCCAGGCTTTGGCTGTAGCTCTTTTTTAACACTAATACGGTAGTTTTTAGCGTTACTTTTTTGTGAAATAGAATACTGGCGAATTTCTTCATATTCAGCGCCCTCTGGCTTAACTTTAATACCTAAATACTGCCCTGGTTTATGTGTAATAACAGCTTCGCCATCAACTGGCGTAAGTGTAAAGCTCGTTACTAGTTCTGATTCAGCCTGTTTGTTGGTTATTTCAAATTGGCGAGTTCCCGCCCAACCACCGTGTTTATTTTTACTGTGCTCATACAAAGCAGCTTCTTCGGTTATACAAATATCAGCAAGTACGCCGTAAGCTTCGCGCCAAGCATATTCAACATCGGGAGTAAATTGCTCAGGAATAAGCTCTTTTAAAGTACCAATTAAATGCGCACCTACAATAGGGTAATGCTCAGGTAAAATATTCAAGCTTGTATGCTTATGATTAATACGTGTTAGCGCTTCTTTTAATACGGCTAAATTATCAATATTTTGTGCATACGCAGCCAATGCATTAAAAAGTGCAAATTGCTGACGACCTGTATCTTGATTCGCCATATTAAAAATATTTTTAAGCTCAGGATTATGGCTAAATAAACGCTTATAAAAATGATCGGTAACAACCGTACCCGCCTGCGCTAATAACGGAACTGTGCTTTTTACAATCTCAATGGTTTTATCAGATAACATATGTGTTTCCTATGGATGAACTAACCACGACGCCCATCAACACGACGCCGCGTTAATATAGGTGTGCAGTGAATTAAAAATAATGAAAAAGCCACTAACCACAGCACAGCACTTATTTGCCAAGCAAGGTGAGGCCCAATAATAAAAGGGAGTAATGAACGAGTAATAGCGGCCACAAGCAAAAACGCAAAAGCAACAGCCATGTAATGAGGAATAGCGAGTGTACGCCCTGTATGACCATGTGATACACGCGTCATCATTGCTAAAATCATCATACCTATTGTGCCAATAGTGATTAAGTGCAGCGCATCTTTAAATTGTATTGCACTGCTATAAAAGCTAAATGCAACCATCATTAACCCTACGCCTAACGCTAAGTAGGAAAAATGTAAAGACCATAACAACGGCACTCTCAATACCTTGCTATCCCACCAAAAACCAGCCCTGACCAGGTGAAGCGCAGCAACAGTTGCAACAACTAACGCAGGATTAATCGTGTTCAAAAACAACTTGTTGATGAAAAATAAAGTGATAGCCAAAATAGATAAATACATCACCGCTTTATCTATTTTAGGAGTGCGAACTTGTGCGGTTAAACCTAGACCTTTAGCGGTAAAAAATGGTAAAACGCGACCCGCAACAATGCCAACTAGTAAAGTAATGACCAGTACTGCGGTATCAACCACACCAAGTGCAAGCTGCATGTTTTGTTTTAAAACAAGTATTAAATACAATACATTGAGCCCACAAAGCACAGCTAAAATAGCTAAAAACGGATAGTTACTTTTGCTATTGGCTTTTAATAACATATTAGCCAGTACTGCTATGGCGCCTAGCCACCAAATAACTTGTAATGTAAGTGCAGCATATAAATTAAAATGAGCGATATCAGGCAATATCACAAAAAAGGCTAAGCGCGCTGCAAGCCATATAAACGTAAGCCACATAAGGGCTTTCCCACTTATGCTCGGTACGCCTGTCCATGTTTGTGCAGCGGTAAGTAAAAAGCCAACAGCTACAACTCCTGCAAAGCCAAACAGCATTTCGTGCGCGTGCCATAATGTCGCAGGTATCGATGAGTGCCAACTTGCATGGCCTGTTAAAATAAGTAGCCAATACCCCACCGACAAAAATGCCAATAAGCCACCGCCTAAAAAGAAAGGTCTAAAAGCGAGCATCCATAATGGCCATTGAGATACTTGATGAATAGCAACGCGTGCTGGCATTGGCTCAGTTAAGTTTATAGGGCGCATTATCGTACCTCCTGCCCTAAACCATGTTGTGCAACACAGCGCAGTACGTAACTTACTTTTAAAATAGCAGCAATAACAATAGTGCCAATATGAGCTGATACTTGCACCGCAATAGAAAAGTACTCAGCAAACGGGTAGCTAATTAAAATACTTGCCGTAATACACACTAAACTCACAGCTAATGCAGTATTGGCAGCAAATAATACTGTTTCGTATAGTGAACTAAACTGTGTTTGATTATTTAAATTATTCAGCATTAGTGTGTTCATGGCGATCTCTGTAACTAACTACGTTACTTAGCTATTACACATACTGTGCCAACAAATTTAATTAATTAAATTCAATAAGTTAAATTAAACCACTTTACAGTATGAGTCTTTATGACCTACTATAAATTAACTCATAAGAACACAAACAGGTCATTTTGACATGAACCAGCAATTCAACCTTACACAAGTTGCTCTAGAGCTTGCTCAAAGTACACTACACGAGCATAGCTTTGATCAATTACTAGCAACGGTTGAGCGGGTGATTCCTAGTGATGCAAGCGCGTTATTAGTGCTTCAGGGTGAGCAATTAAAACCACTGGCAATTAAAGGATTAATGTCCGACAGTCTTGGCAGGCGATTTAAGATAGTAGAACACCCTCGTCTAGAAGCTATTTGCAAAAGCACACTCGCGCTACAATTTGCGCACGACTGCCCACTACCCGATCCATACGACGGATTGCTATTAGCTAAAACCGGCGACATACCGGTACATGCATGTTTAGGTTTACCCCTTTATGATAAAAACGCACTACTTGGCGTACTTACGTTTGATAGCCTTAACGCCAATGCATTTAACAGCATAAGCGCTGATACACTCAATACTTTACAAACACTGTGTAGTGCGCACTTTAAAACAGCTTTAGAGCTTGCCCATTACAAACAGCATGTACAGCACTCAAGTGCATTAGTGCAAGAACTAAATCGTGAAGCGTTAACACGAGATGGCGGTGAAATTATTGGTCAAAGTCCGCTAATGCAAACACTTAAAAACGAAATTAAACTCGTTGCAGCATCTAACTTTAGCGTGCTTATATTAGGTGAAACAGGGGTAGGAAAAGAGCTTGTAGCGCGTAATATTCACTTAAATTCAGCTCGAAAAGATCAACCGCTTATTCACTTAAATTGTGCATCGCTTCCTGAGAACCTTGCTGAAAGTGAATTTTTTGGTCATGCGAAAGGGGCTTTTACAGGCGCACAAAATTCGCGCCAAGGTAAATTTCAATTAGCTGATGGAGGCACGTTATTTTTAGATGAAATAGGCGAACTGCCCCTGACCATGCAAAGTAAACTATTACGAGTGCTACAAAGTGGCGAAATACAAACGGTAGGAGAAGACACGCCAAAGTACGTAGATGTACGCGTAGTTGCCGCAACCAACAGAAATTTAAAAGAAGAAGTTGCTCAAGGTCGCTTTAGAGCCGATTTATACCATCGCCTCAGTGTCTACCCTATTACTGTGCCACCACTTAGTAAACGGGAGCACGACATAACACTCTTAGCTGGTTATTTTATTGAGCAAACAGCCCGTAAATTAGGGATAAAACAATTAAAACTGAGCCCTGAAGCGCAAGTATCGCTTAATCAATACAACTGGCCAGGTAACGTTCGCGAGCTTGAGCATGTCATTAGCCGCAGCGCCCTAAAAGCAAAACAAAGCCAATGGCAAAATCCAATAATAACCATTACAAGCGAGCACTGTGATTTAACACCGAGTGCGCCGAAAAACTCTTTAGTAGCAAGCCAAAGTACAACCAACACCTTAATCAACCAACCTTTAAAGCAAGCTGTAGAATCGTTGCAATACAACGTAATTACTGAGCAATTAAAGAAGCATAACTACAACTGGTCAGCAGCAGCAAGAGTGCTTGAATTAGATAGAGCTAACTTAGTACGCTTGGCTAAACGCATAGGGATAGAAGTAAAAAAAACACTATAATCATCCAAAACACAGCTAAAATTATTGATTAGCAGCCAACTTACTAAAGTGTGTTTTTAACAACCCTGCAAAAGCTTGTACTTTAGCAGTGCGATGTACTAGGTGATGCGTGACTAACCATACATCTGTAGGCCAGCTTAACTCACTGTGTAATATAGGTACTAAATCAGAATATTGCGCCGCCACATCATGTTGTAATCCGCCAATGCCTAGCCCTTTAATTATTGCACGAGTTGCTTCTGCGGTTTCAGACACTCGCAGCTTTATTTGCGATGCGGGAATATGTTCATCAGCCCATGCAAAATAAGGCACGCGGGCATTAAAACCCGCCACACCCGATACAAAATTATGTTGTTGTAAATCACTTAATAATTTTGGCATGCCGTATTTATTGATATAACGTTTATTAGCGTATAAACCCGATGAAAGCTGCGCTAAATGCTGAGCAATATAATCGCCCTCATCAGGTCTTGGGCCTGCACGCACTGCAATATGTGCTTGTCCGTGATCAAGTCTTAACCTTTTTTGTTCTAAAATAACCTCAAGCTGCACTTGTGGATGTAGTGCCTGAAATTGCTCACATACATCACCAAGTACATCCATAAAACCACTTACCGTCGTTAGTAATAAACTCCCTCTAAGGGTGCTATCGGCCGCTGCTATATCGTTATGTAACTGCTCTAAGGAGCTATGGATAGTTTGTGCTGTTGCAAATAACTTGGTGCCAATTTCAGTAACCTTGTAACCACGGGCATGGCGATGAAAAAGGCGTGTATTTAAGTTTTTTTCAAGATTATTAATTCGCCTAAGAACTGTGCTGTGGTGCACATTAAGCTCTTCTGCCGCCGCCGTTAACGTGCCTAATCGTGCTACTTCAAACGCTACTTTGACGTCTTGCCAATCTTCAAATTTTATCGCCATGCTGCTTACCTTATACTTATGTGCATTTACGCACATAAGTGTTGCGTTTATTGGGGTTTTCTACAAGCAAAATTTTGCTACATTAGCGTTGTAAATTTAAACACTAAAAGGTCACTAGCATGTCAGCACCAAAAATTATTGCCCTAGCAGGGAGCCTTCGCCAAGAAAGCTTTAATCAAAAAATTATTAATGAGGCAGCACGTTTTGCTCTACAAACAGGTGCTGAAGTAGAAGTAATAAAACTAAACGAATTAAACATCCCACTATTTAGCGAAGATATTGAAGCGCAAGGTACACCAAGCGATGTGCAGCTTTTAAAAGACAAACTACGTGCAGCTGACGGTATTTTACTAGCAAGCCCAGAGTACAACGGCTCTATAACTGCAGCGCTTAAAAATGCGATTGATTGGGCATCGCGTACAGAGCAAGGTGCTGTTCCTGCTTTTCGTAATAAAGTAGTGGCGCTGTTTTCAGCATCACCAGGTGGACTTGGTGGGTTGCGCGGTTTAAATCATGTACGAGATATATTAAGTGGTATTGGATCGTTAGTGCTTGCCGATCAACTTGCAGTACCCGCTGTACACACATTGTTTGATGAAAGTGGGCAAATTAATGAACCTGTTACAGCTGAAAAAGTGTCAGCACTTGCTCATCAGTTAGTAAGCGTTGCAAGTAAGTTAAAATAACTTGCACGCCTAAATAACTAAATAATTACTTTGTCGCCGCGATTTTTGCGGCGATAAAATCGGTATGCGTTACATATAAAAGCCCCGCTACTTTACGTATTACGTAGTCCTCCTGGGGATCTATTTCTCCATCAGCATAAGCCAAGCGCCATAGTAGTTCTATTATTTCAATGCGCTGAACAGCACTACAATGCTCATTAATTTGTTTTGAAAACTGAAAGTAGTCAATAGCACCATCTAAACTACTTGCTGCGTTATTAGTAAGCTCTTCAACTTCTGCATCTGTTAAATTAAAGTATTTTTTTAAGGTTACAGTCAGGGTTCGTTGTTCATCATGGTCAAGCTTAGTATCAGCACGCATAACCTCAATAAGCAATGCAGCGACCGCTGTTTTTAAATCATGCTGCTCTATACTAGGTTCCTGATCATCGAATACAGCAAAAAGCTGCTTTATTTGTTTGAACATCACATTATCCCTTTTTGGGTGTTAGACTAATACGTAAAGAAATCGATCTTATTACTCTTATTAATGGGTATAAAGTTCGCAAATTAAAGGATACATTTTATGAAAGGAATAAACACACCACGCTTATTTATAGGCGCTACAATGGTGGCTCTTTCGAGTGCAAATACTGCACTTGCTGAAAAAGCCGAAACAGAGAAGCTCTACGACTTTGACAACAAAGTGCATTACTACCAAACAAAAATTGGCGAAGACAACTATAAAATAGGAATCCAGTCAGACGATTACAAACACTTTACCAATCAAAGTGTATTTTTATTACGCCATGCTGACCGTCTATGTCGTGGCAATACCTTTATGTTGAAAATACTTGAAGGCGTGCAAGAGTACGAGCGCTTTCCAACAAAACCACGTGCTTATCAACCAGATTTAAGTGTTTTACTACAATGCGAAACTAAAGAAGATACAAACAAGGGTAAGTAACCTTAGTCTTTATAACCCCAAGGTGCTGATGGTGGAGTAATCGGTTTCGTTAAATCAAAATCCACCTTAAACTCACGTCCTTGGCGAATTAATCGATAAGTAAATACTTCTGGGTAAATATACATTTGCCATGTATTACCTACAGACTGTGCAATGCCTTCTTTTACGAATAACTCTTTAGAGTATTGGTCTGCTGGAAACGACTGCATTTGCGCAAACCCTGCATCAAGCGTATGGCCACCATACATAGTTGATGCGTCGTCTGTTCCATCTTTATGACGATGATCGTGCTTTAAACTCAAGCCACTACCCGTTTTAGTTATGATCCACGTACGTGATGCATCGTCACCTACATGAAACGGTACTTGTAACTCAGTCTCGCTACATTTACGTACATGCATAACCAGCTTTTTATCTGTAAATGAGCTTGGCCCTTTCGCGTTATCTACCGCTACTTCACCTTCAAAAGCTTTACCGCAATGCGCTGCAATACTATTAAAAAAGGTATCATGAGTAGGAATAGACACTAAAGGTGCAGGGTGTGAAAAAGCTGTCGATGAAGCAAGTATTAGAGTTGCTGCTGTTAATAATTTCATATTTTTCTCGTTATAGTTATTTTAAAACACCTGTAATAGTACAGCTTTCTTTAGTGCTTTATTAGAAGTATCTCTACCTAATTAAATATGCAATTCAGTTGAGTGTTTAATGGATAATTAAATGAACCATAATAACTCACGCATTATTTTCTGCAGACGTAAAAAAGCCCGACTCTTTCGAATCGGGCTTTCTACAATGTGAAGTCGGTGCGCTACACAGTAGAATGTCGTAGTGCCCACAGCGGTAAAAAGTCACCTAGCAAATGCTACATACTTATCGGCGTGCAGAGATATTGAGTGATTTTGGTGTGATTAAACATAATTTTAGCGTCAGGAGTCGCTGCGCTCGCCCGACCTCCGCGATGGGTGTTGGTGTAAGAGTCTATTAATTGTGCGTATTTTACTTTTCTTCAGACGTAAAAAAGCCCGACTCTTTCGAATCGGGCTCTCTACAATTTGAAGCCTGGTAATGTCCTACTTTCACATAGCAAATGCTACACTATCATCGGCGCTGTTTCGTTTCACTACTGAGTTCGGCATGGAATCAGGTGGGTCCAAAACGCTATTGTCACCAAGCAAATTTGGTTGTCAGTTCGTATCGCTACGCACTAACTGAATTTGGAAAATATCTGATAATATTTTTTAAGTCTTTCTTTAAGTAATATCTACTTTAGTCATATTAACTTCTGTCTAAACTGTCGCATAAAACGCGTTTGGCGTTGTATGGTTAAGCCTCACGGGTAATTAGTACAAGTTAGCTTAATGGCTCACACCACTTCCACATCTTGCCTATCAACGTTGTAGTCTTCAACGGCCCTTCAGAGACTTTAAAAGTCTAGTGAGAACTCATCTCGAGGCCTGCTTCGCGCTTAGATGCTTTCAGCGCTTATCAGTTCCGAACGTAGCTACCGGGCAATGCCATTGGCATGACAACCCGAACACCAGCGGTTCGTTCACTCCGGTCCTCTCGTACTAGGAGCAACCCCTCTCAATTCTCAAACGCCCACGGCAGATAGGGACCGAACTGTCTCACGACGTTCTAAACCCAGCTCGCGTACCACTTTAAATGGCGAACAGCCATACCCTTGGGACCGACTTCAGCCCCAGGATGTGATGAGCCGACATCGAGGTGCCAAACACCGCCGTCGATATGAACTCTTGGGCGGTATCAGCCTGTTATCCCCGGAGTACCTTTTATCCGTTGAGCGATGGCCCTTCCATTCAGAACCACCGGATCACTATGACCTACTTTCGTACCTGCTCGACGTGTCTGTCTCGCAGTTAAGCTGGCTTCTACCATTACACTAACCGTACGATGTCCGACCGTACTTAGCCAACCTTCGTGCTCCTCCGTTACTCTTTAGGAGGAGACCGCCCCAGTCAAACTACCCACCAGGCACTGTCCGTAACCCCGATTCAGGGGCCAACGTTAGAACATCAAAACTACAAGGGTGGTATTTCAAGGTTGACTCCACAACAACTAGCGTCGCTGCTTCAAAGTCTCCCACCTATCCTACACATGTAGGTTCAATGTTCAGTGCCAAGCTGTAGTAAAGGTTCACGGGGTCTTTCCGTCTAGCCGCGGGTACACAGCATCTTCACTGCGATTTCAATTTCACTGAGTCTCGGGTGGAGACAGCGTGGCCATGGTTACACCATTCGTGCAGGTCGGAACTTACCCGACAAGGAATTTCGCTACCTTAGGACCGTTATAGTTACGGCCGCCGTTTACCGGGGCTTCGATCAAGAGCTTCTCCCTAAGGATAACCCCATCAATTAACCTTCCGGCACCGGGCAGGTGTCACACCGTATACGTCATCTTGCGATTTTGCACAGTGCTGTGTTTTTAATAAACAGTCCCAGCCACCTGGTCACTGCGGCTCCCGTCCGCTTAGAGAGCAAGTCTCATCACAGATAGGAGCGTACCTTCTCCCGAAGTTACGGTACGATTTTGCCTAGTTCCTTCACCCGAGTTCTCTCAAGCGCCTTAGTATTCTCTACCTGACCACCTGTGTCGGTTTGGGGTACGATTCCATATAATCTGAAGCTTAGAGGCTTTTCCTGGAAGTATGGCATCAACAACTTCATCACCGTAGTGACTCGTCTCGTGTCTCAGTCTTAA
>NZ_AUTN01000116.1:0-692 GCF_000497955.1 Pseudoalteromonas sp. TAE56 | reverse complement strand
GCAATCATCTGTGTGGGCACTCGTACAGATTGAGTTCTAACAGCCGAGCTACTTAGGTAGCGAGGCAAACAAATTAGAGTCTCGATTGAAACTGAGTGACCATATGTTATTAAAAGATTCAGCCTTGAGCTGTTTTGATTTTACTTTTTTTAAAAGTGAAAATAATAACGCACAGTCAATTCGTTTTTGGCAACAAAAACAAAAATTCAGAATTCATTGAGCTGTCGAAAGACATAAAACTTTTTAATTGAAGAGTTTGATCATGGCTCAGATTGAACGCTGGCGGCAGGCCTAACACATGCAAGTCGAGCGGTAACAGAAAGTAGCTTGCTACTTTGCTGACGAGCGGCGGACGGGTGAGTAATGCTTGGGAACATGCCTTGAGGTGGGGGACAACAGTTGGAAACGACTGCTAATACCGCATAATGTCTACGGACCAAAGGGGGCTTCGGCTCTCGCCTTTAGATTGGCCCAAGTGGGATTAGCTAGTTGGTGAGGTAATGGCTCACCAAGGCGACGATCCCTAGCTGGTTTGAGAGGATGATCAGCCACACTGGGACTGAGACACGGCCCAGACTCCTACGGGAGGCAGCAGTGGGGAATATTGCACAATGGGCGCAAGCCTGATGCAGCCATGCCGCGTGTGTGAAGAAGGCCTTCGGGTTGTAAAGCACTTTCAGTCAGGAGGAAAG
>NZ_AUTN01000115.1:0-837 GCF_000497955.1 Pseudoalteromonas sp. TAE56 | reverse complement strand
CTGAGACGGGAAACGCCAACGCATAGCGAGGCAGGAACAACTCAGAGAGTTAAATAAAACTTCGGTTTTAAATCTTCCAAAAGGAAAGTTTAAAACAAAGTGTTGACTCGAAAAATAAAGGGTGTATTATTCGCCTCCCTTGAGGCGCTAAAGCGACTCAAAACGTTCTTTAACAATATAAAGCAATCATCTGTGTGGGCACTCGTACAGATTGAGTTCTAACAGCCAAGCTACTTAGGTAGCGAGGCAAACAAATTAGAGTCTCAATTGAAAACTGAGTGACCAACAGAATAGTTATTTAGGTAATTATTCGGCACAGTCAATTCAATATCGAAAGATATTAAAATAAATTCAGAATTCATTGAGCTGTCGAAAGACATAAAACTTTTTAATTGAAGAGTTTGATCATGGCTCAGATTGAACGCTGGCGGCAGGCCTAACACATGCAAGTCGAGCGGTAACAGAAAGTAGCTTGCTACTTTGCTGACGAGCGGCGGACGGGTGAGTAATGCTTGGGAACATGCCTTGAGGTGGGGGACAACAGTTGGAAACGACTGCTAATACCGCATAATGTCTACGGACCAAAGGGGGCTTCGGCTCTCGCCTTTAGATTGGCCCAAGTGGGATTAGCTAGTTGGTGAGGTAATGGCTCACCAAGGCGACGATCCCTAGCTGGTTTGAGAGGATGATCAGCCACACTGGGACTGAGACACGGCCCAGACTCCTACGGGAGGCAGCAGTGGGGAATATTGCACAATGGGCGCAAGCCTGATGCAGCCATGCCGCGTGTGTGAAGAAGGCCTTCGGGTTGTAAAGCACTTTCAGTCAGGAGGAAAG
>NZ_AUTN01000114.1:0-666 GCF_000497955.1 Pseudoalteromonas sp. TAE56 | reverse complement strand
AATATAAAGCAATCATCTGTGTGGGCACTCGTACAGATTGAGTTCTAACAGCCAACCTACTTAGGTAGCGAGGCAAACAAATTTAGAGTCTCAATTGAAAACTGAGTGACCAACAGAAGTAACTTATTTATATGTTGCTTCGGCACAGTCAATTCAATATCGAAAGATATTAAAATAAATTCAGAATTCATTGAGCTGTCGAAAGACATAAAACTTTTTAATTGAAGAGTTTGATCATGGCTCAGATTGAACGCTGGCGGCAGGCCTAACACATGCAAGTCGAGCGGTAACAGAAAGTAGCTTGCTACTTTGCTGACGAGCGGCGGACGGGTGAGTAATGCTTGGGAACATGCCTTGAGGTGGGGGACAACAGTTGGAAACGACTGCTAATACCGCATAATGTCTACGGACCAAAGGGGGCTTCGGCTCTCGCCTTTAGATTGGCCCAAGTGGGATTAGCTAGTTGGTGAGGTAATGGCTCACCAAGGCGACGATCCCTAGCTGGTTTGAGAGGATGATCAGCCACACTGGGACTGAGACACGGCCCAGACTCCTACGGGAGGCAGCAGTGGGGAATATTGCACAATGGGCGCAAGCCTGATGCAGCCATGCCGCGTGTGTGAAGAAGGCCTTCGGGTTGTAAAGCACTTTCAGTCAGGAGGAAAG
>NZ_AUTN01000113.1:0-19788 GCF_000497955.1 Pseudoalteromonas sp. TAE56 | reverse complement strand
CGCTGCAGAGTAGCCGCTGCTCCCGGGTGATTAGGTTTGCCAATTAGGCCTATGGTGTTAAAAGGAGAGTCCATAATGTACGCACAAAGAGATTTAATAATAGTAGAGTAACTCAAAACAGAAGTGTTTGAAAATACAGATTATAGCAATATTATAAACCTTCAATTTTATTCGCAGTGAGTTAGCTGCACGACTTGAAAAAGAACTAAACGCCCCGATATCTCTTTCATGCAACAAGATGTAGATACCATGAAACTAAACCCACGAGATCAGCAAATTTTTTCAGCTGTTATGAACATGTACTGTAATGGTGAAGGCTTGCCTGTTCCATCAACAAAAATTGCCAAGCTCAAAGGCATGGCAGTGTGTTCGGCTACAGTTCGTAATGCTATGGCTCGCTTAGAAAAAGTGGGCTTATTGTATTCACCTCATACATCCGCTGGGCGGGTGCCGACAAATGAAGGATTTGATTATTGGTTTGACGAATTTTTTGTGCTTAGCGATATTGCTAATTATTGGCAACCACAGCAATCACAACTCGTTGAGTTAGCCCATGGTTTGAGCCAAAAATATCAAGTCTGTTGTTGTGTTGGTTTACCTCAAGCTAGTTCACAGCAAGTATTTAGAGTAGAAGTGCTTGATTTTGATTCTACCGACTGGCTTATTTTATTAATAGATAGGGCTGGGCAGAGTCACAATATTTGTATTGATAAACCTCATGATTCGTCAGACTCTGTTCGTTATCAATTTGCCACATGGTTAAATACAGTATTTAGCCAACAAACCTTAATGGAAGGTTTGTACCGTATGCAAGCTATGGCAAATACAGCGCCTCGAAATTGCCATGATTCGCTTAATCAATGGACGCGACAATTGAGCCAGAAATTAGGCTCAGATAACAGTATTGTTGTTGGTGAAAATTACCTCTACAAACAAATTGATTGCGAGCAGAGCTTAAATATTGGTGTTTCATTTTTAAATTACGTAGAAGATAAGCTCGCTTTTAAAAACGGGTTATCAGTACTTAATAGCGAAAAGCTGCCTTTTACTGAGTGCAACGAATTGATTGTAATAAGTGTGCCATACTTTCAAAATCAAGAATATCAAAGCCGCTTTTGTATAATTTGTCCTAAATCAGCGCAGATTGAAGAAATAATTCAAGAATTTAAATTAATTGAGGCATCTAACTCTTGAATCTTTTTATTCAATCCCCATAATTACCGCAGTTGTAAAGAATTGGAGCACGTATTTTATGTCTGAGCAGACACAAAACCCTGAGCAAGAAGTAGAATTAAACGAAGAAATTTCTAAAATGCAGGCTGATGTAGAAGCAGCAGTAGAAGCCGCTGATCAGCATGCAGAACAAGAGCAAAGCCCTGAAGCAGAAATTGCTATGTTATATGCAGAGCTTGAAGCTGCAAAGCAAACAATTGCTGATCAAAAAGACGGTGTTGTTCGTGCCGCAGCAGACGTAGATAATATTCGTCGTCGTGCAGCACAAGATGTAGAAAAAGCACATAAATTTGCACTAGAAAAATTTGCCAACGAATTACTACCTGTAATTGATAACCTTGAACGTGCTATTGAATTTTCTGATAAAGAAAATGAGACTTTAAAGCCGTTACTTGAAGGTATCGATATGACGGTTAAGAGCTTTAATGACGCTGTTTCTAAATTTGGTGTTGAAATTGTAAACCCACAAGGTGAGCAGTTTAATCCAGATTTTCATCAAGCAATGTCAATTCAGCCAAGTAACGATGTAACACCTAATACAGTGCTTGCTGTTATGCAAAAAGGTTACACATTGAATGGTCGTTTATTACGCCCTGCGATGGTTATGGTTTCTAAAGCTGCTGATGCTTAATTAATTTAAGATTATTAGCTTTGATAAAAATGCCTCATATTGAGGCATTTTTTTTGTCTTTTTTATAGTGAATTAACTGCACGAGTATAGTGAGTAACACGGCGCTAAACATTAAACTTGAAAATGGCACTGCGCTTTCTGCATGCATAATGGCAAGTAGTGGGCCAACTAATGCACCACTACCAAAACGAAGTGTGCCAATTACGGCCGTTGCCGTACCTGTGTTTCTTTCAAATTTCATTAATATTAGCGAATCAGCATTACTTGCAGTGACACCTAAACTCATCATTAATGGCGCAATAGCAGCCACAATATAATAAAGTGATAAGTGCAATATGCTAAATGTTAACAGCGAAAGCCCCGATACAAACCCACATACAAGCCCAATATAGAGCATTTTTCGAGAGCCGAGCCTTGGTACAATTCGCGTATTTAAAAAGTTACCAAACATCAGCGCCATTACGTTAAACGCAAATAGCACACCAAATAATTGTTCTGAAACCTCATATAAATCTAAATATATAAAAGGTACTGAGGTTAAAAAGCAAAAAAATCCAAACGATACAAACATAGAACTGAGTATATCCGCACGTGCGTCTTTATTACTGAGTACTGTTTTATAGCTATCAAAAAACAGAGCAAGGCCCTTTTTTTCATTTGTATGAATAGGTATATCTATTAAATACACTTGTACAAACGCTAATATTAAAAAGCTATAACCAGCAAGTACTAAAAATATGCTCGACCAAACAGAGAACCCTAAAATAAACGAACCAACAGAGGGGGCTACTAACGGTGCTACCATCATGATCATCGACACATACGACATTCCCTTAGCTGTATTTTGCTGATAAATATGGCGAATAATACCCGGTACGACTACGGTTGCTGCAGCTCCCGTAAATGCTTGCACTGCTCTAAGAGTCCAAAATGCATGGATTTCGGTGGTAAATGCCAGTGCAAGTGAGCTTGCGCCAAATAGGGTTAAGCCAATACGTGCGAGCTTACGACGGCCAATTTGATCGGCAATAGGGCCAAAAAATAACATACCTAATGAATAACCAGCTAAGTAAATACTCAACGATATTTGTACATTTGGCATATTAGTTTGTAAATCGTTTGCAATTACCAGCATGGCGGGCAAATACATATCAATCGCCAATGGAGTAATCGCTACGATACTGGCTAATAAAGGCAATAAAATTCGGGTATTAAAAGACGAGGCTGAGGCGTCCATGTGTAAACTCAACAATCACTAAAAACAAGGGCTATAGTGTAACAGGGCATTGTATTTGGATAAACTTAGTTTGCCTGCTAAGTTTATCGTCTCATCGCATCTTTTAATATAAAGGTATATAAAGCAAATATTTTAAATTGGTACTGTGTTTGCTATTCTACAAGCAATAAAAAATTTATTACTTAAGAGAATTACCATGAAAAAACTAGTACTTGCAGTATTAGCGACAGCTGTTTTAGCCGGTTGTAAAACGTCGCCAACAGGACGCACACAAATAGCGCTTTACTCAGATCAACAAATGAGTGAAATGGGCACTGCTAGTTTTGCAGATATGAAAAAAAACCAACCAATTAATAAAGATGCAAAAACAAATGCATATGTAAATTGCATTGCTGAAAAAGTAGTGGCTGTATTACCAAAAGAATACGCGTCGCAAAATTGGGAAGTAGTTGTATTTGAAGATGAATCTGCTAACGCTTTTGCACTACCTGGTGGTTACATTGGGGTTCATACGGGCTTATTAAAAATAGCCACGAATCAAGATCAATTAGCAACAGTGCTAGGGCACGAAGTAGGGCACGTTATTGCTGAGCATTCTAATGAGCGTGTTTCACAAAGCTCTATTTTAGATACCGGTATGCAACTTGGTAGTGCAGCACTTGAAATGGGTAATATTCAATACCGTAACGAAATTATGCAGGGTCTAGGCTTAGGCGCACAGTATGGTGTTGTTTTGCCATTTAGTCGTTCGCACGAGTCAGAAGCTGATGAAATTGGCTTAGATTTAATGGCGGAAGCAGGCTTTAATCCACAAGAATCAGTAATCCTTTGGCAAAATATGAGTGCTGCAGGCAGTGGTACAACACCTGAGTTTTTATCAACTCACCCAGCGCCAACTAACCGTATTAAAAACTTACAAGCGCAAATGAGCAAGGCTCTTGGCGAACAAAGTACAGCTAAAGCGCAGGGTAAAAACCCACAATGTAAGCTGTAATTTAGCTTATATAATAAAAACCCTGTAAATAGTTTACTTACAGGGTTTTTGTTTTTTTACTATAAAAACTTATTATCTAGTATTCAGGTTATTTAGTATTAAGTGCCTTGTTAAATACGTCTTTAAAACGATCAAAATCTTCAATTTGCGGCAAATGACCTAAATTATTCAGTTCAAATAGTTGAGCATTAGGGATAAGTGATGCAGCATGCTTACCTAACTTATCGTATCGACCAAGCTCGTAATCAACACCGTCTTTTTTCCAGTTGCGACCTGGACCGGTCCTGTCTCGTGTACCAATAATTAATTTAACTGGCACAGTTAAATCTTTAAATTCGGTTATTACAGGCTGAGTGAAAATCATGTCATATGTTTTAGCATTTACCCACGCCATTTTTTCTTTATCTGGGCCTTGTATTTGCCCTGTTATAAAGTCAGTTAAGGCTGAATATGTTGTATTCCACTTTCCATCGTAGTAATTTTTTTGTTGGTATTTTCTTACGCCTTCAGGTGTTTTTGAAAGCTCGTTTTTATAGAAAAAATTAGTATCTTTGTAATCAACATACTGCAAGTAGTTTTCAAGCCCAATAGGGTTTACTAAAATTAGCTTTTTAGTGGTGTTTGGATACATTAAAGCAAAACGACTCGCTAGCATCCCGCCCATTGAGTGCCCTAATACAATCGACTCCTTTATATTAAGTGAATCTATTAACGCGTGAGTATGATGAGCAAGTGCCGCAAATGAATATTGATAATCCGTTGGTTTAGACGATTTTCCAAAACCAATTTGATCAGGGATTAATACGCCGTAGCCCAAAGATTGCAGGTATTGCGCAGTTGTAGTCCAGTAATCCGCATTAAAATTTTTGCCATGCATAAGCGTAACTGTAGGCATGTCGGATTTGGTTGGCTTTAAGTAAATATAGGCCATTTTTAATGATTGTTTTTGCGACTCAAGTGCAAAATAATTTACTTTAAAATCGTATTCGTAATTACTTAAAAGTGCATCGTAAGATAGAGACTCTGTATTTACTTCACTACTTGCTAAAGCATTATTAGTTAAGGCTAACAATGTAGAAAAACAAATAACTTTGATTGATGACATGTTGATACTCCTAGTAAGGCAAGCGTGTGGCTTAAATGAAGTACGACAATAGCTAAGTATTAGACACTGTTCAATTAAATACTTTTATGCATAAAAAAAGGAGCGCTTAAAAGAGCTCCAATATATGTAATTTTAACGCAGTGTGGCTGTTTAAAATGTCCACTCTACATGTATTTGTGGAACTGACTCGGTCACTTCAGTACCTAATTTGTTGTGCCAGTATTGAAGCTCCATACCCAGCAGTAGTGTGTTTTCTTTCATTTGAAGGGCGTAACCCATATCCCACACTAAAATAGGCTGTGCGAGTATCCACGCTTCTACGTCGTTACCAAATTCATCTTCACGCTCTGCAATGTATTCAGCGTGGCCTTTAAAGCTAAACTTTTGTGAGCCAATAGTGAAAGGATATTCAAAAGCTACATCAAGCATCCAACTATTAGTTTCAATAGGTGCGCCGCCTTTTGCTACACCTTCACTATCGTCAATGTAGGCTGTGAACAGCGTTTGAAAAAAGTTGAACCCAGGTACATCCCAGCTTAATTTAACACCTGGTAGATACTTCATTACTTTTGCATCACCAGCAACGTTAATACCGCCCGTTAGGCCAACATCTAATAATGCGCCAGAGCCAATTTGCTTACCTGTGATGGCAGATAAGCTTACCGTTGAATACCACTCACCATAAAAATCAGCATCTTGATAACCATCATCTATATCGTCTTTACTGTAATCGATAAAAAAGAAGTTATCGCCGTAATCGTAACCTGATGCATGTTGAACCGAGTAAACAGTGGTGTCTGACTCTTGCTCAGTGAATGGATTTTTTTGGCTGCCATTATTTATATGTAGCGCTGTACTGCTCCAATTGGCAGCAAAAGCCGACGATGATAAAGCTAGAGAAGTAAGGGTAATAAAAGGGAGTAATTTTTTAAATTTCATAACTGTTTAATAACTATAATTTTAGTGACACGCGGAAGCGGCAATTATAGCAGAAGAGATTGATTTGTTGATCGCTAATTTAACACATGTTGCAGCCTACTTAATAAGCTGCAACATGTAGTAACTCAATGTATTACGCTTTATTACGGCGTAAACAAATAATAGTAATCGCCGTAAATGCTAAAATAAAACAGTAATAAGAAGACGTTGATACTTCCCACGGGCTAATTTTAAACGTAGCACCTAACAGTAGCGCTTGTGCGCCATAAGGAAGAGAGCCTTGCGTTACACAAGCAAATATATCAAGCAAACTTGCAGAGCGTTTACCGCTTATTTCACCATCATCTGCCAGCTTTTTAGCAATAGGGCCAGCAACAATAATAGATACGGTGTTATTGGCAATACACATATTACTTGTCATAACCAATGCTGCAATACCTAATTGATCAGCTACTTTACGATGCCATTTTGCAATGATTTTTGTAATCGCCTGAATTTTATGAGCAATATAATCAAGGCCACCGTTAATACGAATAAATTCAGATAAGCCACCTATAAACATTGATAGTAAAAATATTTCCTGCATATCGGTAAAGCCTTTGTAAATATCTTTTACAAAGCTTGCGCCTTCATAACTTCCTGTAAAGCCCATTAATGCAGCAAAAATAATACCGCTAAACAACACTACAAATACGTTCAAGCCAGCAACGGCTAACACTAAAATAAAGGCATAAGGAAGTACTAACCAAATATCGTAATCTTTGGTTTCAACAACTTGCGCCGCAGGTGTTAAATAAAACAATAAGCCAATAGTTAGTATTGCAGCAGGGACTGCAATTTTAAGATTCTCTTTAAACTTGTCTTTCATTTCACAGCCCTGTGTACGTGTGGCTGCAATAGTCGTGTCGGAAATAATTGATAAGTTATCGCCAAACATAGCACCAGATACAATCGTACCTGCCATTAATGCTGGATCTATACCTGTTTTAATTGATACCGCATAGGCAATAGGCCCAATAGCACCAATCGTTCCCATAGACGTACCCATTGCAGTAGATACAACCGCTGCAATTAAAAATAAGCCAGGAAGCAACAACGCAGGTGGAATAAGAGATAAGCCTGCATTTACTACCGCATCTACACCACCGGTTGCACTGGCAACAGCAGAAAACGCACCTGCAAGTAAGTAGATTAAACACATGGTAATAATATTGTTGTGCCCGGCACCCTTAATAAAGGTTTCTACACACTCATTTACTGTGCCTTTATTTAAAATGAACGCAAGCATTATGGCAGGTAATATAGCCACTGGAGCAGGAAGTTGATAAAAAGCGTAGTCAACCCCTTGAGATTGTAAATATAAACCAGAGCCCAAAAATAGTGCTACAAAAGTTAAAAGGGGTAGTAAAGAAAGTATTGCTTTGTTTTTGTTAAATGATGGCTGCATCATAATCCTCGAAACCAGTTAATTTACAACAGCCAAAAATTCCTCTTTTAGCTGAATTTAGCAAATCTACCTACTATGTTAATCATTAACAAAATTAGGAGAATGCAGCGCCCGCAAGCCAAAGACCAAATCGACGCGAAGGAGAAGTTTAAATGTATAGATGGCTAAAGTAAACTGGTATTGTTATTATTATTTAATTAAAGGGTTACCTGACTATTGCATGACTTTTAGATAATATCTACAAAGTAACGCTATTTTCAGCGATTAATATTTGTCCAACTGCATAAAAATGCCCAAACGCGTATTTGCAATGCTCCGGATATATACTCAGATTAGTAAAAAACGGATTCAAATTTAAATTAGGTAAAAACAATGACTACAAATCGAATAGGCGTTTTTGGTGCTAACGGCAGAATGGGCTTAGCATTACTGGAAGCTGCAACAATTAAAGAGCAAACACAACTTACAGGTGCATACGTTCGTAGCAGTTCATCGTTATTAGGTATTAATGTAAATCAAGTAAATAGCGCAGCCGATAATATTGTTAGCTTTAGCGAAGAAACCACAATAGATAATGTAGATGTTTTAATCGACTTTACGCTTCCCGCTGGTATGAAAAACCATTTAAAAACCGCTGTAGCACAAAAAATTCCTATGGTTATTGGTACAACGGGTTTAACAAGCGACGATATGGCACTTTTACACGATGCCGCTAAGCATATTCCTATTGTATTTGCGCGGAACTACAGTGTAGGAGTCAATGTATTACTGAACCTTGTGCAAACCGCAGCGATTAAATTTGGTGACGATTTAGATATTGAAATATTTGAAGCGCATCATCGCCATAAAATAGACGCACCATCGGGTACTGCGCTCGCTATAGGTGAGTCAATCGCAGAGGCAAAAGGCTGGGATCACGACGAGGTTGCTGTATACGACCGAAGCCAAGTAGAAACCGCTAAATCGCAAAACGAAATTGGTTATTCGGTACTAAGAGGGGGCGATATAGTAGGTGAACACACCGCATACTTCGCCACAATGGGCGAAAGACTCGAATTAACCCATAAAGCAAGTTCAAGAATGACATTCGCTTTAGGTGCTGTAAGGGCTGCAAGCTGGTTGAAAAATAAACCTGCAGGACTTTATGATATGCAAGATGTGCTAGATCTGAAGTAGTTTAGTTACTTTTTTAGCTGTTTGGGTCTAATTTTACCTACAGTGACTTGTTTGTAACAATTTACCAAATAATGTTAGACCTAAATAGCATATTCATGTAATATGCAGCCAATTTGCCAAAAATTACTAAATGCGTGTTTCCAATTATACCCAAGTGGCTAGTAAATCCAGGGTTTCAGTGGGAATAAAAATAGTTTTAGGCAAGAAAAATGATTGAAGGTTTAGCGTTTTATATCGGCATCATTTAAGACTGCGTAAAACAATTTAAGCTCACAAAAATCTGGTTTTGACGAACCCTCTGGGTATTGGCGGGGTGTTAGGCATATGCTTACTCCCGTTTTTTACTGTTAGGAGGTTTAACTTGACTAAATCCGCTCTGTTAGTCCTAGAAGACGGCACAGTGTTTCGCGGTACTGCAATCGGCGCTGACGGCATGTCTGTCGGTGAAGTAGTATTCAATACGTCTATGACTGGTTATCAAGAAATTTTGACTGATCCATCATACGCGGAACAAATCGTAACTTTGACGTACCCACACATCGGTAATACGGGTACCAACAGCGAAGACGAAGAAGCGAATCAAATTTGGGCTAAAGGCCTAGTGATCCGTGATTTGCCACTGCTAGCGAGTAATTTCCGTAACGAGCAATCGTTAGATGATTACTTAAAAGAACGTAATATTTTAGGTATTGCGGACATCGACACCAGAAAGTTAACTCGAATTTTGCGTGATAAAGGCGCACAAAACGGGTGTATTATCGCCGGTAGCGAGTTAGACGAAAACAAAGCGCTACAAGCCGCGCAAGCCTTCCCGGGTTTAAAAGGTATGGATTTAGCAAAAGTTGTCTCAACCAAGGAAAATTTTGAGTGGCGCGAATCAAGCTGGACATTAGGCGAAGGATTTAAAACCCTTGATACTGCTGATGAAAAGTTTCATGTTGTTGCCTACGACTTCGGTGTAAAGCGTAATATTTTACGTATGCTTGTAGACCGAGGCTGTAAACTTACAGTAGTACCAGCGCAAACCTCTGCCGCTGACGTACTTGCTTTAAACCCTGATGGTATCTTCCTATCTAATGGCCCTGGCGATCCTGAGCCATGTACTTACGCTATTGATGCAATTAAAACCTTTTTAGAAACCGACACACCTATTTTTGGTATCTGTTTAGGTCATCAGTTATTAGCCCTTGCCTCAGGTGCTAAAACAGAAAAAATGAAATTTGGCCACCACGGCGCTAACCACCCAGTTAAAGACTTAGACCGCGATGTAGTGATGATCACGGCTCAAAACCATGGTTTTGCAGCTCAAGAGTCAAGCCTGCCAAGTACGCTTCGTGCCACGCACAAATCGTTATTTGATGGAACGCTTCAAGGTATTCATCGTACAGATAAACCTGCGTTTAGCTTCCAGGGTCACCCTGAAGCAAGCCCTGGCCCGCACGATGCAGCCCCATTATTTGACCACTTCATCGATTTGATGCAAGCGCGTAAACACTAATTTAACTGGAGTAATAATGCCAAAACGTACCGACATAAAAAGCATTCTTATCTTAGGCGCAGGCCCAATTGTAATTGGTCAAGCTTGTGAATTTGACTACTCTGGTGCACAAGCGTGTAAAGCACTTAGAGAAGAAGGCTACAGAGTTATATTAGTTAACTCAAACCCTGCAACTATCATGACCGACCCTGATATGGCCGATGCAACCTACATCGAACCAATTCATTGGGAAGTGGTAGAAAAAATTATTGAAAAAGAAAAGCCAGATGCAGTGCTGCCTACAATGGGTGGTCAAACAGCACTAAACTGTGCGCTTGAACTAGACAAGCACGGTGTATTGGCTAAGCACGGCGTTGAACTCATTGGTGCAACGGCTGATGCAATCGACAAAGCAGAAAACCGTGAACGCTTTGACATTGCAATGAAAAATATTGGTCTTGAATGTCCACGTGCTGAGATTGCTCACACAATGGAAGAAGCTAAAGACACAATGACTCGCATTGGCTTGCCATGTATTATTCGTCCATCTTTCACTATGGGCGGCACCGGCGGCGGTGTAGCGTATAACATGGAAGAGTTTGAAGAAATTTGTGAGCGCGGCTTAGACTTATCGCCAACAAACGAATTACTAATTGATGAATCACTGATTGGTTGGAAAGAGTACGAAACAGAAGTTGTACGTGATAAAAACGACAACTGTATTATTGTTTGTACTATTGAAAACTTTGACCCTATGGGTGTTCACACTGGCGATTCAATCACCGTTGCACCAGCGCAAACGCTAACCGACAAAGAATACCAAATTATGCGTAACGCCTCTATGGCAGTATTACGCGAAATTGGTGTAGAAACTGGCGGCTCTAACGTGCAGTTTGGTATTAATCCTGCTGATGGCCGTATGGTTATCATTGAGATGAACCCACGTGTATCACGTTCATCTGCATTAGCATCTAAAGCAACGGGTTTCCCAATTGCTAAAATTGCTGCAAAACTAGCAGTAGGCTACACGCTTGATGAACTTCAAAACGACATTACTGGCGGTAAAACACCAGCATCTTTTGAGCCTTCAATCGATTACGTTGTAACAAAAATTCCTCGCTTTAACTTTGAAAAATTTGCCGGTGCGAACGATCGTTTAACTACGCAAATGAAATCGGTTGGCGAAGTTATGGCGATTGGTCGTAACCAACAAGAATCATTACACAAAGCATTACGTGGTCTTGAAGTGGGTGCAACAGGTTTTAACCCGATAGTTGCGCTTGATGACCCTAAAGCGAAAGAAAAAATCATCCGCGAATTACGCGAGCCAGGCGCTGAGCGTATTTGGTACATTGCCGATGCAATGCGCCATGGCATGAGCGTTGATGATGTTTACGAACTGACTAAAGTTAATCGCTGGTTCTTAGTACAAATAGAAGACATTTTAAAAGACGAAGCAAAAATTGGTGAAGTAGGTATGGCGGGCTTAAATGCCGACTTCCTACGTAAACTTAAACGCAAAGGTTTTGCAGATCCGCGTATAGCTGAAATTGCGGGTGTATCTGAAGCTGAAATTCGTAAAAAGCGTCATCTATTAAACATCGTGCCAGTATACAAGCGTGTTGATACGTGTGCAGCTGAATTTAGCTCAGACACTGCTTATATGTATTCAACTTACGATGAAGAGTGTGAAGCTAACCCAACTGATCGTGATAAAATCATGGTTATTGGTGGCGGCCCTAACCGTATCGGTCAAGGTATTGAGTTTGATTACTGTTGTGTACACGCTTCGCTTGCGCTTCGTGAAGACGGTTATGAAACCATCATGGTTAACTGTAACCCTGAAACGGTATCTACCGATTACGATACATCTGACAGGTTATATTTCGAACCAATTACACTTGAAGACGTACTTGAAATCGTACGTGTTGAAAAGCCAAAAGGCGTTATCGTGCAGTATGGTGGTCAAACACCACTTAAACTAGCGCGTGAGCTTGAAGCGAATGGCGTGCCAGTGATTGGTACTTCACCTGATGCGATTGACCGTGCAGAAGACCGCGAACGTTTCCAACAACTTGTTGAACGTTTAAACTTACTTCAGCCAGAAAACGCAACAGTAACTTCAACTGAAGAAGCTTTACTTAAATCAGTTGAAATTGGCTTCCCATTGGTTGTACGTCCCTCGTATGTACTTGGTGGTCGTGCAATGGAAATTGTATACGACGAAGACGATTTACGTCGCTACATGACCGAAGCTGTGCAAGCATCAAACGAAGCGCCTGTATTGCTGGACCGTTTCTTAGATAATGCGATTGAAGTTGACGTTGACGCAATTTGTGATGGCGAGCAAGTAATCATCGGCGGTATCATGGAGCACATTGAGCAAGCGGGTGTTCACTCAGGTGACTCAGCATGTTCATTACCAGCACATTCATTATCGCAAGAAGTGCAAGATGTAATGCGCAAGCAAGTAACTGACATGGCGCTTGAACTTGGTGTTGTTGGCTTGATGAATACACAGTTTGCAGTAAAAGATGGCAAAGTGTACTTAATTGAAGTTAATCCACGTGCTGCACGTACTGTACCGTTTGTATCTAAAGCAACCGGTGTTGCGCTTGCAAAAGTAGCTGCACGTTGTATGGCAGGTCAGTCTTTAGCAAGCCAAGGTATTACTAAAGAAGTGATCCCTCCTTACTACAGCGTTAAAGAAGTTGTACTGCCGTTTGCTAAGTTTCAGGGTGTGGATCCAATCCGTGGTCCTGAAATGCGTTCAACGGGTGAAGTGATGGGTGTTGGTGATACTTTCGCCGAAGCATTCGCAAAAGCACAATTAGGTGCAAGCAACACTTTACCACGCGGTGGTCGCGCGCTATTATCTGTTCGTAATAGCGATAAGCCACGTATTGTTGAATTAGCCAAAATCATGACCGACTTAGGTTTTGAACTTGACGCAACTGGTGGCACGGCACAAGCTCTTGAAGAAGCTGGCATTGAAGTACGACGTGTAAACAAAGTATATGAAGGCCGCCCGCATATTCTTGATTATATCAAGAATAAAGAGTACAGCTATATCGTTAATACCACCGAAGGTCGCCAAGCGATCGAAGATTCGAAGGTGTTACGTCGTGGTGCATTGCAAAATAAAACCAACTATACGACAACCTTGAACGCGGCATTCGCTAACTGTACTGCTAATAAAGCAGATGACCGCAGTAAAGTGACGTCAGTTCAAGAGCTACACCTGCGATTGAACTAAGGAAATGTGCCAAGGCCAACTAGGGCCTTGGTGTTAAGTGAGAAAAGTATGCAATCAATTCCGATGACAGTTCGTGGCGCAGATTTACTGCGTAAAGAGCTTAACGAATTAAAAACAGTTACCCGTCCTAAAATCGTAAGTGATATTGCGGTTGCACGTGAACATGGTGACTTAAAAGAAAATGCTGAGTACCACGCTGCGCGTGAGCAACAGGGTTTTTGTGAAGGTCGAATTCAAGAAATTGAAGCAAAGCTTTCAAATGTTCAAATTATCGACGTAACTAAAATGCCGAATACTGGTAAAGTTATCTTTGGCACTACGGTAACTATTGTAAATGTAGAAACCGATGCAGAAGTAAAATACCGTATTGTGGGCGATGATGAAGCAAATATTAAAAACAATTTAATATCTGTTAACTCGCCTATAGCGCGTGGTTTAATTGGTAAACAAATGGACGACGCAGTGTCTATTGAAACACCAAAAGGTATTGTTGAGTACGAAATCATTGAAGTTGAGTATCTTTAACGCACAACTCACTTTAACGTTTTAAATAAAAGCCGATGTAATTACATCGGTTTTTTTATGTTTTAAATAAATTACTATACTGATAAGGGCGTTCATATTGTATAAAGAGTAGGCATGATGATATAGGTACATAATCACTTCATTAAAAGGAACACTCAATGGCTAATATACTTTACCCTGCGCCTTTAAAAGTAGGATCAAAAATAGCAATTTGCTCACTTTCAGCAGGTCTTAAAGAAAAGTTCCATGCACGATTAGACATTGTTATAAATGGATTAAAAAATCGAGGGTATGATGTTGTTGAAGGCGATTTTTTACGTCAAAACAAACCGCGTGAACAGCTTAATGCTAAAGCACATGCTCAGCAATTAATGGGCTTTTTATTAGATGAAGAAATTGATGCAATTATGCCGCCAATGGGTGGTGAGCTGGCAATGGAAATACTGCCACTGCTTGATTTTAATGCCATTAAACAAGCAAAGCCTAAATGGTTAGTTGGCTTTTCTGATGTGAGTACTATTGCCTGTGCATTAACGGCTAAGTGCCAATGGGCGACCCTGCACAGTGCTAACCTTATGCAGTTGCATCCTGATGAAAAAAATCCGTATAGCTTACAAATATTCGAAACCCTTACTTACGAAGCGGGTAGTAAATTTGAGCAAGGGCCTTCCTCTTTATATCAAAAAAACAAGCCTAGCTACGCGCAAAACCCAAATGAATTACTAAGTCCTAGCGAGCCAACAAAATGGCAATGTTTAAACTACACAGATAAACGCACCATAGAAATGTCAGGTCGTTTATTTGGCGGATGTTTAGATACAGTAGGTTTACTGCTCGACTCACCATTTTTAGCACTACATGAATTTAAAAAGGACAGTGCACCCGAAGGACTTATTTTATACCTAGAAAACTCAGAGCTTACGCCTACAACTGTTGCACGATTTTTACTGTCATTAAAATTAGCTGGCATATTTGACGATATTAATGGTTTGGTTTTAGGGCGAAGTGAAATTACTCAAAGTCATTATGATGCCTTTGACTATCGACATGCGCTTGATGTAGCACTGGGTGGGTGTTTATTTCCAGTCATTTTTGATGCAGATATAGGGCATGTTCAACCTAACTTAAATTTAGTTAACGGCGCTACGTGTACGCTTATTGCTGATATAAATGAAGGTATAGTAAACAGTGCATCGTTAAATATTCAACTTTCGTAGTTTTTATCGCATTTAGTTTTGAAAAACAAATAAGTACAGGCGTATAATGTGCCTGCAGTAAGTGCTAATGCTTACTGTAAATTCTCAGGGCGGGGTGAAATTCCCCACCGGCGGTATGTTTAATGTTACTTGTAACTCAAACGAGCCCGCGAGCGCTTTATTTAACTTATTTTTACAGTTAAGTAAAGGTCAAGCAGATCTGGTGAGATGCCAGAGCCGACGGTTAGAGTCCGGATGAAAGAGAATATAGCTTATTTATGTACACCTAAAACCTAGCTTTTTGGTGAGCATTTTTAATGCTGTTTTGGTTTAATTCATGCAATTTTATTTGTATGGCTTTGCCATGCCTTTCAGTGTCCTGAATCTATTATTTTTTATTTGGAATATAATGATGATTCAGTCTCTACTTACTCAATTCGGCGAAAGCCAAATCCGCGTACAAAGCGCAATTACTGCACTACAGCAAGGGCAAGGCGTACTTGTTGTTGATGACGAAAATCGTGAAAATGAAGGCGACTTTGTATTTTCAGCTGAGCATTTAACGACTTCTCAAATGGCCGAAATGATCCGCGAAGGCAGCGGCATTGTTTGCTTATGCATGGGGGAGGAGCGTATTAAACAGCTCGACTTACCGCAAATGGTTACCCACAACACGAGTCAAAATAACACAGCTTATACAGTCACTATTGAAGCTAAGCATGGCGTTACAACAGGCGTGTCTGCTGCTGATAGAGTAACGACTATAAAAGCGGCGACNCAGCCGATAACGCTAAACCAAGTGATTTATCGCGCCCAGGGCATGTATTTGGTTTAAAAGCACAAACGGGCGGAGTATTAGTTCGTCGTGGCCATACCGAAGCATCCGTTGATTTAATGCAACTTGCCGGCTTAAAACCATTTGGTGTAATTTGCGAACTTACTAATCCAGATGGTTCAATGGCGCGCTTACCTGAGGTGAGTGATTATGCTAATAAACATAATATGACCGTAGTGTCTATTGAAGATTTAGTGCAATACATTCAAGCTGCGCAGCTTAAAGTGAGTTAAACCGCTTTGAAGAAAAAAAACCACTTATTTAAATAAGTGGTTTTTATAATATTGTTATCATTTAAGTTTATAACGTATTACTCATAAAACTTGAATAACTTGCTCTTTTGCCAAGCGAGATTTAGGGAGTTTAGCATTATAATCTTCAGCGCTATCATGATAGCCAAGCACTAATGCCACGTCGCATACGTAACCATTGAGTTCTATTTCAAAAACTTCGCCAATCAGCTGTGCATCTACGCCTTCCATTGGAGTAGAATCAACCCCTAAACGTGCAGCTGCATGCATAGTGTTACCCAGCGCAATGTAAGTTTGTGCTTTAGTCCACTCTTCATTAACGCCTTGCTCATCAGTATTCATATCCACAAACGCATAAGCCCCAAAAGCTTGTTCGCGATTTTCTGCTTTAGTACGGCCATTTTTTATATCAGCATCAATCACTTTTGCATAATCATCGCGGGTATATTTAGGGTTGTGAGCAAATAATATTATATGCGACGCTGTTTTAATGTGTGGCTGGTTAAACGCAAATTTATTAGCAAATGTACTATGCATACGCTCTTTTGCCTCATCTGATTCAATTACGATGAATTTCCAAGGCTGCGAGTTGATAGAAGAAGGAGACAGGCGCATCGCTTCGTAAATAACGGCTAAATCGTCTTGAGATACACGTTTCGTTGCATCGTAACGTTTTGCTGTGTAGCGTTTTTCTAAGTCATTAATAATTGGGTGAGTCATTGTATTCTCCAAAATAAATAAGATTAGCTGTACAAAGTATTCGTCATTTACTTCATAGATAAATAATACAGCTTGCTTTGCATTAAATAAATCGCATAATCATTGAATCATTATCAAAAATAAATAGATAATATGAACATAGAAGATTTAAAACTTATTTTAAAAGTCGCTGAGTTTAGAAGCATTACCCTAGCTGCAGCTAAATTAGATATGCGTACAGCCACAGCAAGCGCTGCTATTAAGCGGGTTGAGTCTGCGCTTGGTAGTGAGCTGTTTGTTCGTACAACACGTCATTTAAGGTTGTCGGCTGCTGGGGAACGTTATATTCCACAATGCGCACAGGCTTTGGCAGTACTTGAGCTTGCAAAGCAAAACTTAAAAGGTGAACGCGACGAAATAGAAGGGGAGTTACGTGTTGCGCTTTCATCTGATTTGGGGCGCAATTTAGTGATCCCATGGATTGATGAACTGATGGATAGCTATCCAAAACTAAGTTTAAGAACACATATCAGTGACAGTAATATCGACTTTTATCGCGATTCAGTTGATATAGCACTGCGTTATGGATCCCCAAATGATGCAAGTGTTTATGGTTTTAAAATTTGTAACGTGCCGCGCTTATTATGTGCAACTAACGAATACCTCTTACAAAACGGAGCTCCTGTGCATCCGGATGAATTAGCTTCTCATCAAGGCTTGTTTTATCAATTACAGGATATAATAAACAATACCTGGGAATTTACCGATGGTGAGTCAAAATATAAAGTTAAAATGGGTGGCAGGCGCGCCTCAAACGACGGCGATTTAGTAAGGCGCTGGTGCGTTGCGGGTAAGGGCTTAGCTGTAAAGTCGGCACTTGATATAGCCGACGATTTGCTTAACGACAGGGTGGTTACCGTAATGCCAAATTATCAACATGTTAATGGTGAACTTTGGCTTATTTGCCCAAGTAGGCAGTCAATAACCCCTGCGGTGCGTTTACTACGTGATGCATGCAGAGCAAAATCCCAAGCTATTTTGCAGCAGTTGGTAAATAAAGGAATTATTGATAAAAGCGTACTGAGCTAATTTAGGAAGAGTTATGCAAGTTGATGATATTAGAGTTTTTATTCCCTGTAAAAGCTATGAGCAATCTCAGCGCTTTTATAAAACGCTTGCTGAAAACTTAATGCTGCAACTTTGTGTGTTAAATATAGATGAAGCATACAAACTCATTAGTAACCTAAGCGGTTTTGACATCCGCTTTGAGGGTATAAAACGAGGGCGTGTTGAACTTTATGGATTGAAATTTGTTCAATCTAGGGGCGATTTAATCGCGGCGCAGGGTTTGTAACCTAGTGGGCTAAGTAAAAACCGAGCAACAAAGAGTCAATCGCCCCTAGAAAGAACCCAAAGGGCAGCGTATGTTTGGTCTTTATGCTACGTTATCGCCTATGTATGGGGAACAACCACATATCATAGGCTCTGCCTTGCCTAAATACCAAACACACAGCTGCAAATTCAACCACCAAAGGTCAACACGCCCTAGACCCTTGGGGTAGCGTTATTTACTTATGGGGACCATCGGGTGAGCTTTGGCACGTAACTGAATTAAATTAAAAATAAAAAGGAATAAATATGAAATTTAATAAATATATAATCATTTTGATGGCGGCCTTACTTGCTTCTTGTAGCTCGTTTATGAGTAACAATACAGGTAAAAATACACAATCTAGTAGCTTAATGGATTTTTTATATCCTGATCAAAAAAGCCGTGCTACCTATAAACCTGAAATACCTGTTTTAAAACTCCCTGTTACCGTCGGAATTGCATTTGTACCGTCTAAAAACTGGCAGCCAGACGGGCTAGAGACCCAAAACCAAGTCGAATTACTCGAAAAAGTAAAAAAGTCATTTCTTCAATATGATTACATTGACCGCATTGAAGTTATACCAAGCACCTATTTAAAGGGTGGTGAAGGTTTTGCAACACTCGAGCAAGTAGGGCGACTTTACGATGTAGATGTAATGGCACTGGTTTCATATGATCAAATTACGCAATCTTATGAAAATAATGCAGCCTTACTTTATTGGACAATAGTGGGTATGTACGTTATTCCAGGTAATGAAAATACAATCCAAACCTTTGTGGATACAGCTGTTTTTGATATTAAAAGTAGAAAAATGCTATTTAGAGCACCTGGTATAAGTAAGCTTGAAAAAAGAACAACCGCAATAGGTATTGATGAAACGTTATCTGAAAAGTCGGCTGAAGGTTTTAATCTAGCGGTTAGTGATATGAGTACTAATTTAGATGCAGAACTAGCAAGGTTTAAAACACGTGTTAAAGAAGAGAAAATTGCAAAAGTCGAAAATAAAGATGGCTCCAGCAGCGGTGGCTCTTTGAGTATTTATTTACTCGTTTTGTTGTCGTTATTCGTTATGCGTAGCAAAAAAGTTTAAAGCAAAAAATAGCTAAGTACTTTAATAATGCCACCTACTTTGAGCAGGTGGCATTATTTTTTATTCGTTAACTTAGCTTTTTATTAAAAAACTCAACGGTACGTTGCCATGCAAGCTCGGCATTGTCCTTATCATATCGACCTGTAGAGTCATTATGAAAACCATGATTTGCCCCTTTATACATATGCATAGTGTATTCAACGTTATTAGCTTTTAAATCTTGTTCGTACTGTGGCCACGACGCGTTTACACGTTTATCTAGCTCGCCTAATTGAATCATTAATGGAGCTTTAATGTTTTTACGTAAACTTTCACTGGCAGGAG
>NZ_AUTN01000112.1:0-13757 GCF_000497955.1 Pseudoalteromonas sp. TAE56 | reverse complement strand
CAGCCGTTGTTACTGGCGTATTTGGTGGGTTACTGCGCGATTTGATTTGTCGCCAAGCACCGTTAGTATTACACAATGAGCTATATGCCAGCGTATCGTTAATTGTAGCGTGCTTATACCTAGGATTGCACCATTACAATATAGACGACAACATAAGCATTATTGTGAGCTTGGTTGCGGGGTACTTAATACGTATGGCATCAATACGCTTTAAGTGGCGCTTACCTACATTTAGTTTATTAGAACCTGCTAAGTAACTTAAATAAATTAAATGAGACAGGCTTGAATCTGCTAGGCAATCACACCTGTCTCCTCTTTTATTACTCTTTAATGCTCTCTATCACTATTTAATACTCTCTACATCGCTTAACGCGGTTTTTAACCCGCTGTTATTGTGCGGCATTACGCTAAAACTGCCATCAGTTTCTAGTACTACTGCGGCTACATCTTCTATGGCTAATATACCCGCACCACGAATAGCAGCGCGGATTTCTGATTTAGTTACGCGCTGCGATTTAAGTGCTGCCGTGCAATATTCACCATCACTCAGTAACAACGTGGGCTCAGCTTTTACTAAAGCTGCAAATTTAGATGAGCGAACACTGAGCCAGGTAATTAAATATTGCAGCCCTATTAAAACAACAAAGGCCAATATGCCTTCAAGCAGCGCGACACTTTTTGTAATAATAACAGACGCTAATATAGAGCCCAGCGCAATGGTGACTACAAAGTCGAACACGTTCCATTTAGATAGTGTTCGCTTGCCCGATACACGCAACCAAAACACCAGCGCTACATAACCCAGTACACCAATAATAAGTACGCGCACTAACCCCTGAACATCATCAAAAAACATGCTTACTCCTTTATTTTTAAAGCCGCTATTAAATTTAACCCTTCTTTAATTTAGTTAATAGCTTTACACCCAAAATCGTACCAATGGGGATAAATAAAAGCCATATAAATGCATAAAACTTTAAAGCAGATTTAAGCAATGCAAAGTCATTTACGCGTTTATTTTTAATCAACATGTAACTTATAAAATAGCCAAGTATTGCTGGTGCAATTTGTATTAACGAAATTACAATACCTGATGAATATGCCCTGCTATTAATTTAGGATCGCCACCAGCAAATGCGGCATAAGCATTGTAAATACTTGTAAAAAAACTAATTAGCGAGATTAGCAAAAAAGTCTGTAAAAACAGGCTTACTACGGCTAAAAATACGATTGAAGATTGTTTCAAAATCATCCTTAATTTAGCTAATGCATTGTTTAAAGTTAGTTTATGGCCCAACGGTTTTATCTGCCAGTGCTGCTAATACTTTACCTATTTTTTTAGCCGCTGGGCAATTTACTGCGTTATGGCGCTCAGCTATATATGTAGGATCGTTATAACTTAACCACACTTGCGATTGTGCGTCTTCCCATACCAGTGCTTTTAGCGGTAAATCAATACCTATTGTTTGTGCGCACTGCATAAGAGGCGTGCCGCCTTTGGGGTTACCAAATATAAGAACCTCTGTTGGGCGGAGTTGCTGTTCTACTTTTTTAGCACCAGCTGCGTGATCTATTCGTGCAAATATATTTAGCCCTTTTTGTTTTGCTAAATTTTCAAACTTATCCATAGTAGCTTTAGCGCTTAGAGGGCTTTTTACTGAAATTAGTCCCTCTACTGCGTTAGCATTTGTAATAGCAAAGAGTAATGCGAGTCCAAAAATAATATTTAGTGTTTTCATAGTGTCTCCGTTTAAATATATAAATACTGAGCGTTATTGCTCCTTTAATTTTTACAGTGTACATTTTTGCTAGGTAATTAAATTTAATAAATTTTTTGGCTGATGGTTATCTGTTTCAATGTATAATAAATTTAAAGGGAGAAATACATGCACATTGGAATAATTGAAGATCATCAATTAGTACGCGACAGTTTTAAAAAACTACTAGAGCTACAAGCAGACTGGGAAGTAATAATAGAAGCCTGCAATGTTAGCCAAGCAAAACTGGCTGTTGAGCTTGAACAACCCGATATATTTATTGTTGATATATCACTTAATGAATCAGAAACCGGCCTTACATTTTTAACCTACCTTAACGAAAATTTCCCTGAAATTAAAACCATTGTTGCCTCCATGCACGATTACGAACCTTATGTAAGTAATGCGCTACGATTAGGCGCACTTGGTTACGTGTCTAAACGATCTGCGTCGGAGGAGTTAATTGATGCAGTTAAATCGGTTGCATTAGGTAAACGCTATATAAGTGAAGATGTAAATTTTGCTTTAAATACGCCAAACTCAGCGTTAACTATTTTAACTAACCGAGAGCTCGAAGCTTTACCACTGTTAGCAAAGGGCTTTAATGCAAAGCAAATAGCACAAAAATTAGAAATAATGCCTAAAACAGCGCATGTGCATAAGGCAAATATTTACAGCAAGCTTAATGTAACAACATCGTTTGAACTGCTAAAAATAGCGATTGATGCGGGAGTAATTCAGTTAGATGAACTTACCTAATACATTACCTGCTTTTAATTTTTCTATTGCAGCAACCGCTAAAGAAATTACAAAGCAGTTTGTAGTTGGCGTAATTTATTTTATTGCCTGTATTGCTGCTTTTTGGGTTGGGGCTAATTTAGAAACTGTGCCCGAAAGTAGCGCTATATTTATTCCTGCAGGGATAAAAATTGCTTTTTATTTGCTTTCGCCAACTCGGTATTGGATTACGTTGTGGATATCGTCTCGTGCTTTGGCTGCTCACTTAGGTTATACAATGACCGGGGTTTGGGAGTTTAATTTACTGCATGGTTTTTGGCAGGAGCTTTGCTTTTTTGCCCTTGTGTATGTGTTTAAGCATAGCCGCTGGCCGCCAAATATTAATAATAGTTTAGGTATACTTTCGTTGATTTTATTGTGTGTTGCGAGCACCTCAATAAAGTGGTTTTTGTTTTCTAGTGCGTTTGAATTTACAAACATATTGGTTGCTAAAGAGCTATTACAGTATCAGTTAAATATGTGCCTTGGCGATATAACAGGCTCGTTATTAGTTGCGCCGTTTATTATGCTACTTCACTCTTTAAACCTTTCGTTAAAGCGCCCGGCATTACTTAAAGTAACTAATTTAACGGTTACGTTAGCTACTGTTTTACTTGTTGCGATGCTTGTATATCTTATACGGCCCGATACTTACCCATTACTACGCCTTGCATCGTTATTACCTATTATTTGGTTTTCGTATCGCTTTGGCGTATTAGGCGCAGTAAGTAGTGCGACACTTATAAATGCACTCATAATAGTTGAAGCAAGCATGACCCATGAGCCTAGCAATACCTATATTAGCCAGTTGTTTATTTTGGCTAATGCGATTACCAGCATGGTGTTAGGCGCGGCAATTACAGAGCTTAAACGTAAAAATACTGAATTAAAAAAGATTAACCGCGCACTAACTAAGCAGCTTAATCAAAATACCCTACTTGGGGCTAAAATGGTGAGCGTGCAAGAAAACGAGCGTAAGCACCTTTCACAAGAGTTACACGACGAACTTGGGCAAAACTTAACGGCTTTAAAAACCGACTTGGCTATTTTATCGCACCTTTGTGACGAAAAAACACAATCATTTGTGACTACGTTAAAAAGCAATGCAAACTCTATGTACGATTCTGTTTACCAATTAATGCACTACCTTCGCCCTCGTGAATTAGACGAGTTAGGGCTAGAAAATGCGATGACTCAAGGGCGATTAAAGAGTTTACTTACAAAAGCAAATATAAGCTATGAGGTTAATTTTAACGTAGATGATACGCTCACTAAAGAGCATGAAATTGCCGTTTACAGGATTTGCCAAGAAGCTGTTACCAATTGTATTAAGCATAGTAACGCGACCAAACTTATTATAAATATTAAAACGGATAGTCAGTTTATAAAATTAGAAGTTAGTGATAACGGAAGCAAAGTAAAACCAACAGAAAACTCAGGTCACTATGGTTTAGCTTTTATACAAGAGCGAGCTATTGCGCTAGGTGGTAGCTTTAAGGTTACTAATCAAGGCGGCTTTAGCATTAAGGTAAAACTGCCTATAAGCATTGGCCGTTAAACACTTTAACAAATTGATACTTGCTTAGTGTAAAACTTTTGCCTTGGTTGATCATCAAATGCGCTATCTGGGTTTACCTGAATTTCAACTTGATTACCCACCAGCTGTAGCAATAGTCCGGTAGCTATTTGGCAATTGCCTAAGGTTGACTTTACTATTACCTTTTTACCTATAGCGTCTTGCAGCCTTGGTTTTGGTAAATTAGGGTTAGTAACAGGCCTCAAACCTTCTGCTTTTACAAATAAATTTATGCAGTAAAGTTTAGCTGCGGCGACTCTTTGCTCGTTCATTTTAGCTATATCAACATTATTCAAAAAATGAATAATGGCTTGGTTAGCGCGGCTAAAGTCACTGGTTACATCATCTAGTTCGCGCCCTTCTGCCCACTTTCGGGTAACTAAATACTTGCCAGCTTCAACTCTTGCTAAGGTAATCGACGCTCCGGTCATTTTACTAAACCACTCAATACAGTAACTTGCTGTATTGGTGTTATGAAGTAATACGCTCATACTGCCAAATTCTTTTGTACTTTCATCTAATAAAGTCATATTTGTATCTTAACGTCCTAGTTTTCAATAGTTTATTAGCAATTATGAAAGTAAAAAATCATCCATATTCCTAATCAACCTAGGAAAATGGCTTAGAAAATAACACGTGCTATTTATAAAGCTCCGTTTTGACAGTCAATTCCACGATTAATGGTTAAAAAGTAAAGCAGTGGTTTAAATTTATCATACGGTTGATTATGATAAATTAAGTACTATATCTATGCTTTCGCTTTATTATTTTCAGTAAGGATCACCATGTCTAGCTATAACGAATCTCCAGAGCAAATTGAACAAGCCACGCAAGGCTATGTGATGCAGCAAACTATGTTGCGTATTAAAGATCCAAAGCCGTCTTTAGAATTTTATGAAAATGTATTAGGTATGAAGCTTTTAGGTAAGTATGACTTTCCTGGTATGAAGTTTACGCTTTACTTTTTAGGCTACGAACAAGAGTTGCCAGAAGGCGATGATAAGGAAAAAGCTGAATGGGTGTTTCGTCGCCCTGCGTTAATTGAGTTAACCCATAATTGGGGCACTGAAAACGACGACAGCTTTGAGGGCTACCACAGTGGCAACCAAGAGCCTAAAGGCTTTGGCCATATTGGTATTAGCGTGCCGGATGTTTACGCGGCCAGTGAGCGCTTTGCAAAATACGATGTAGAGTTTGTAAAAAAACCAGATGATGGCTCAATGAAAGGCTTAGCCTTTATTAAAGATCCTGACGGCTACTGGATTGAAATACTCTCTGCTGAGGGAATTACCGAGATTATCCTTTCTCAGTAATAACGATTTATTTATATTAAAAACCAGCTTTTTAGCTGGTTTTTTTAATCGTAAAAATTCATTTTTATTTATAAGCCCAAGCATCGGTTATTGTTACTTGGCAATTGTTATAACTAGCCGCTTGTTTTTGCGCAATACCTCTTACTCTAAAGTTTGTTGAGTCATTAGGCAGTAGAATTAGATCTTCGTCGGTTATTGATAGCGTATCGTCTAGAGTGTTTTGATCTGTTAAAAAATCGACCTTAAACTTTATATTTTTAAACGAAAAATCTGATTCATTTTTTATTTTCCCTATACAGGCAACATACAAACCATCGGTTTCATTTTTAGTGCTAATTTGGTTTACATTAGCAGTTAGGTTTTTTTGTGCTTGTTCTTCAAGCCTTGCTACATATATATTTTGATAAAAAATAAACCCAAAAATACCAACAATAATTAAGGCCAATGCACCAATAATAATGGGATTGTTTTCTAAGTTAGAATATTTAGCTTGAAGTGAGGTGCATTGCGGGCATTTTTTAGCCCGTGAATCTATGGCGCTAAAACACATAATGCATTCTTTAGTTTGCTGCATCTTTTCCACTACAATAAGCATCCTTGTTAAGTATTAAATATTAAGTATTAAAACCAGCAGCATTGCTGGCTTTTAAGTTATTTTAGTTTACTTATACATAATAACTCCGTAAACACATATAGCTTAAAAAAGTAACGATTTTATAAAGCAATACAAGGCACTGTATATAAACACAGTGCATGCGTGTTTTGGTATTTTAACGTAAACATAAAAAAGCCAGCAATTAAGCTGGCTTAGTATATTAACTATTTTACATAATTACTTACGAAGTGCGTCGATTCGAGCATCAAGCGGTGGGTGCGACGAAAACAACTCAGCAACACCTTTACCACTTGCAATACCAAAGGCCATCATTGAACCTTCTAATTGCGACGGATGGTTTTGCTTTAAACGCTCAAGGGCTGATCGCATTTTATCGGCACCAACTAGTTTTGCCGCGCCGCTGTCGGCTGCAAATTCACGTTTACGGCTGTAACTTGCCACTACTATACTTGCTAGCACACCAAATAATACTTGGAATAACATATCGAATAAGAAGTATGTCCAGCTACTACCACCCTCTTCTTCATCGCTATTAATAAAGTTATCTACTATGCCTGCCAGTACTTTTGCAGCAAATATTACAAAGGTGTTTACCACGCCTTGTATTAGGGTAAGCGTTACCATGTCGCCGTTAGCTACGTGCGATACTTCGTGGGCAAGTACGGCTTCGGCTTGATCTTTGGTCATGTTGTGCATTAAGCCTGTGCTTACTGCCACTAACGAGTTGTTTTTACTTGGGCCGGTTGCAAATGCGTTCATTTCTGGGCTGTCGTAAATAGCCACTTCTGGCATTTTAATACCTGCTTTTTTTGCTTGCGCAGATACCGTTTGTATAAGCCAATGTTCGGTTTTGTTTCGGGGCTGTGTAATTACATGCGCGCCGGTTGATTTTTTAGCGATCCATTTCGACATAAATAACGAAATAAACGATCCACCAAAACCAAACACAGTGGCTATAAGTAAAATTCCGCCAAGGCTACGATGGCTTAAACCCAGCGCACTCATTATTATTGAAAGCACTACACCTAATACCAACATAACCGCTAGGTTAGTTAATAAAAACAAAAATACACGTTTCATATTGTCCTCACAAAATTAATATTGATCACCGAACGCTTAAAATAAATTAGGTTAAAGCAATCACTACGTTATGACACACTATGTCATAACGTTAGCGCTATTCTGTGACAAACTATGTCATAACACAAGTGTTATTTATGTGTTTATTGATAATTTTTTTGAGAGGCGTTTTATAGCAAATTTAAGACTGAAGTTTCTTTATAAATCAGTTTATTACAAGCTGTTATTTAGCTCTGCCATATCAATTGGAAAACCACGTTCACCTGNCCTGCCAATATGCGCGCAACTTCACCAATATTTTCGCAGCTATTGTGTTTAAGGTACGACCATTGATGGCTACTGCGGTGATGGTTTACAGCAGGATCGCTGCTTATTATTCCTAATTTTATAAACTCAGACACTATTTGATCGGCAGCGATTAACGTTGACGATGCTTTAACATTTTCGGCCCGTGCATAACTAATATGCGAATATAAGCTTACATCAGCTACGCGCAAAGTGTCGTCATCCCCTGGGATTTGTTGCCCGCCAAACAAGGCATTATTTTGTGTGTTAGCACTTTTAAACGCGGGTACAAACTCGGCTACATAATCTATTGCTGTTTGGTTACGTGTTTGCAACGCTGTTTTGTCCCAGCCATCTTTAATATAGTGCAGGTATTTACCTGGGAGTTTAGGTTGAGCACTCATTGGTGTTGCATCAGCTAAGCCATCATTAAATAGCGTAATGTCGTTGGTCATGCCGTGTATTTGAAAATATCCATTTGGGTAAGGCGTTAGCTGCGCCATGCCCTCTGGTGTGCCACGGTTACCGTAAATAATAATTTCGGGTATTTGCCCACCAGCATCTTGCCAATGAGTTATATAAGAGGCTTTAAATTCGACCATGCGCTTTACATCTACCCCAACCAAGTCGTCAATAATACCGGTTTGAAAACCACACGCATTAATTAGGTAATCTACTTCAACGGTTTTAGCTTCTAAACTTGCTTGTGTTTGGTATTCAATGTTCCACTTGGTTATTTTTTTATCAATCTTATTATTGGTAACAGGCGATACACTTTTAACGCATGTATTTGTTAAAACATGAGCATGTTCATACTCGGCAAGCGCGAGTTGAGCACTGGCCGATAAACAAAATATATTCCAACCATATTCTTGTGCAACAATTAGCGGAAACTTTAGCTTATCTAAATCTAAATGCTTAGCCACAGGTATCATCCACTCATCTAACAACGTAGGCTTGGCTACTTGTTTTTGCTTAGCAAGCTTTAGCATTTGCTCGCGGCTATATAACTGATAATAATGCTCTGGCTCACCTAACACTTTGTTGGCGCTGTCTTGCTCAACAAGCTCGCTATAGGCTTTTACTAATTTATCTAAACGCGGAAATAAATCCTCTGGTGAGTCGTCGTCGCGCTTGGGTACAGCAAATACTGTAGGGCGAACATCGACGGTGTGAGGATAAAGGCGCGCTATATCTATACATTGCTTGAGTAAATCTATGCAGTCGTCGTCGGGTATTTCGCGATATAAGTTACCACCTGAGTGCAAATGGCACATTGGCGGGCCATCAATTAACGACTTTTTCTTTTCGAATACGTAAGTTTCTAACCCTAACGCAGCAAGCCTGATGGCTATTGTTGAGCCCGCAGTGCCCCCACCTATTATGCCTACACGTTTTTTAGGTAAACCATTGTTTAGTGCTTTTGGCTCTGCACTTACGTGCGAATTTGGGGCGTAGCTTTCAATAAATGGGTGCGTCATATAGTCGTTATGTCCTTAGTAACATTGTTTTTGAGCAAGCTTTGTATTTATAAATGTTTATATGTGTACTAAGGCTGACTATTTCAATATTTACCTAAAAAAGTAAATCTTTTTAAAACCGCTTAAGTGTTTATAGATAACGCACTAAGCAAGCTTTTGTATATTTGTAACTTAGGCGTTTGCTCGCTGTATGGGCTTATGGCAAGTATTGGAAACGGTAAACGTGCTTTGAGTGAATCTAGGTTTGCTTGGTACTCGTCCATATTTTTATCGACTTGGTTTGCAATCCAACCAACGCAGTTTATACCCATGCTTTGCATATGCGCAGCGGTTAGTAATGCATGATTTAAACAACCTAGCTTCATACCTACAACGAGTATGACTGGTAGCTGCTCAGCCTTTACCCAATCGTATAAATAGTCGGTATTATTAATTGGTAGTGCCCATCCACCCGCACCTTCAGTAAGGATAATGTCAGCACCTTGTTGTTTTACGTTTTTATAAGCATCACTTAGTTTATCGACAGTAATACTCACCCCAACTTGATCAGCAGCTATGTGCGGTGCAATAGGTGGTGCAAACGCAAACGGATTAACTACGTCGTATTTAGCGCTTACTGTTGCGCTTTCCATTAGTATGAGAGCATCAGCATTTACTAGCTGATCAAACGCCATTTCGCAGCCAGCAGCAAGAGGCTTAAAGCCAATGGCTTGTTTTTTATGTTGGGCAAGTAACTTTAATAGCAAACTGGTAACGTGGGTTTTTCCGGCATCGGTGTCGGTGCCTGTTATAAAAAATTCTTTCATGCGTTGCCTTTAATGTCTTTGGGCTTATTTAGTGTTTTTCTAATGATAACAGCACCACATGATAAGACACACATGCTTTGTTATTTATAAGCGGATACGCACTGCATACTTTTTTAAGCGCAGATTTGGTAAGTAACCCTTGGCGCGTATTGGTATGATTTTGCGTAGTTGCCCCTATAGCTTTAATTGAGGCAATCGCTTTTAAAGGTGTTGTGTATTCATCGGTATAAATACATTTTTTTGCACTGTTAATAATAAACCCTGAATTTTGGACTGATTGGTTTATATGCAATTCACTATTAAAAGTATTTATGTGGCTGTTTGAATCAAGCGCTGCAAACGCTGTTTTTATTTCGTTAAGTGAGCCCTCTACCACAGTGCTTATGTACGCCTGCCCGCCTGGTTTTAATATGCTGTAAAGTGATTGCATTAAAGTCGAAAAATTAGCAGACCATTGCACTGCAAAGTTACTGTAAATAACATCAACACTGTTTGCTTGCAGCGGTAAGTTATCCATATCGGCACATATTTTAGTTGTGGTTAAATCACTACTTTGCAGCATGTTTAAACTCAAATCGATTGCCACAACGCTTGAAAACATGCTTTGTAATGTATGTGTATTAACAAGCGGACCTGCGCCTAAATCAACACATACCTTATTTTTATTAAAGCCTGGTTTTATAAGTTTAAATAGATCGCTCGCTGCATGTTTTTGTACATTTGCATGGGCGTTATAATTCTCAGCTGCTTTTGAAAACTTACTTTGGGTGGACTTTTTAAGCTCCTTGTTTAGCTCTTTATCCAATTCGCTAGTTAACTCTTCATTTAACTCTCTATTTAACTCGCTACTCACTAGGCACGGTTTTACTTTACGTGTTTGCATTAAATCTGTTTTTAATACTGGCTGAGCAGTCATGCTATTGCACCTACTAAATGCTTAACTAAGTGCGTTATGTCTTGCTCGGTATGTGCTGCGGTTAAAGTAATGCGTAAACGTGAGGTGTTATGTGCAACCGTCGGCGGCCTAATTGCAGTGAGCCAAATACCATTTTGCTTTAGTTTTTCAGCCGCTTTTAAAGTATGTTCAGCGCAACCTAAAACAATGAGTTGAATAGCTATATTTGATTCCATTACCGCTATACAGTGCTGTTTAGCCAATTGTTTAAATAGTGCAATATTGTGATTAAGTTGCTCGCGTTTATGATCAGCTGTTTTTATGCTTTTAATACGCGCAAGTGTATGGCTTGCCATAAGTGGCGACATAGCGGTTGAGTACGTGTAATCGCGATTAAATTGCAGCATGTAATCAATAAACTGCTGGTTGCCTAATACACACGCGCCACTACTCGCAACGGCTTTGCCAAAGGTAATAACCAGTACCTCGGGTAGTACTATCCCCTCATCTAGCAATGCTTCGCAACTGCCTAACCCGGTTTTACCTAATGCACCAAAGCCGTGTGCGTCGTCAATCATTAGCCATGCGTTGTGCTGTTTTGCTAAGACGAGTAATTCTTTAAGAGGCGCGGTATCGCCATCCATCGAAAACACGCCTTCGCTTATAATAAGCTTGTTTTGCGCTTTTGATTTTTCGAGCCGTGAGCGTAAATGATTCATGTCGTTGTGATTAAAACGCACTAAAGCCGCGTTACAATGCAGAGCACCGTCAATCAAGCTTGCATGATTTAACTTATCTTGAAAAATAGCACTGTTTTGTGCAGCGGCTTTATCTTGAAACAACGCTTTAATTACGCTGCTATTAGCGCTAAACCCTGAATTAAATAACATTCCTGCGCCATAACCAAATTGCTCACATAAGTATTGCTCAAGCGCTTTTTGCTGCGCCTGATAACCTGTAACCAATGCTGAGCTGTGGCTGCCTAATGCGTAGGAGTCATTAAGGTTTACAGCCTCATCCCCAAAACCTAAGTAGTCGTTACTCGCAAAATTAAGATAGGTTTTATTATTAACCGTTATGGTGCGCGCTGTAGAGTGCTCTACTACATTGCGTTTACGAAGCAGCGCATCTTGCTGGCGAGCCTCAAGATGCGTATTTATAAAATCAAAAGGCATAGATATAAAAGCCTACGCTTCGTAAAACAATTCAGACGTTGCTTTGTCGGCTACTTGCGATGAAAGCGAGGCTTCTACGGCTTCGTCTGAATAGTCATGACGTTTTTCTGGGTTCATGCCTAGTTTTTTAATTAGGTTCATATCAGCATCGGCGTCTGGGTTTTCGGTGGTAAGTAGCTTATCACCATAAAATATTGAATTAGCGCCTGCAAAAAAGCACATTGATTGCATTTGCTCGTTCATGGCATTACGCCCTGCCGATAAACGCACATAACTGTGTGGCATCATAATACGCGCTGTTGCTATGGTACGTATAAATTCAAACTGATCTAAATCGTCTACGTTTTCAAGCGGTGTGCCTTTAACTTTAACCAGCATATTAATAGGCACGCTTTCTGGCTGTTGTGGCAAATTAGCTAGTTGCATAAGTAGTCCAAAGCGGTCGCTTGCTTGCTCGCCCATGCCGACTATTCCGCCCGAGCATACTTTCATACCGGCATCGCGTACGTGATCAATGGTATTTAATCTATCTTGAAAAGTACGGGTTGATATAATTTGCTCGTAATACTCCGGAGACGTGTCGAGGTTATGGTTGTAGTAATCAAGCCCTGCATCTCGAAGCTCATGGGCTTTTTCGTTAGTGAGTTTACCTAGCGTCATACAGGTTTCTAACCCTAGCTCTTTTACTTCTTTAACCATTTGCGAAATGTATGGCATGTCTCTGTCTTTTGGATCTGACCATGCAGCCCCCATACAAAAACGAGTCGCGCCTTTTTGTTTTGCAAGGCGTGCTTGCTCTACTACTTTTTCTACTTCTATTAAGCGTTCGCGTTCTAAATCAGTTCGGTAATGCCCCGACTGCGGGCAATACTTACAATCTTCTGGGCAAGCGCCTGTTTTAATTGATAACAACGTAGAAATTTGCACTTCATTTGGGTTGAAGTTAGCACGGTGAACCGATGCGGCTTTAAAAAGTAAATCGTTAAATGGCATTTCAAATAATGCTTTAACTTCTGCGTGGGTCCAATCGTGACGAACAGGTGCAAGTTCCATAATACTCTCTTATTTTTTTCTCAGCGGTGATATTGGCTTAGTCTACGAGTTGAAGTACCATTGTCAACGAAGCCCACCAAGTTAAAGTTTACATATGATGAAAAAGAATACGATTGACCTTAATTTTGATCGTGAGCACATTTGGCACCCATACACATCTATGACAAAGCCAATTCCGGTATACCCCGTTACACATGCAAATCACAATATTATTCACCTTGAAACTGGCGAGCAATTAATCGATGGTATGGCCTCGTGGTGGAGCGCAATACATGGCTATAATCACCCTGTTATAAATAACGCCATGATTGAGCAAATTAATAATATGAGCCACATTATGTTTGGCGGTATTACACATAACAGTGCGGTAGAGCTGTGCAAAAAAATAGTAAATATAACGCCGCCTAGTTTAACTAAAGTGTTTTTAGCCGACAGCGGCTCGGTAAGTGTTGAAGTGGCAATAAAAATGGCGCTGCAATATTGGTTAAGCCAAGGTATTACTACAAAACAAAAATTAATGACGCCTTACAAGGGCTACCATGGCGACACGTTTGCAGCTATGAGCGTATGTGACCCTGTAAACTCAATGCATAGTTTATATAGCGGCTTTTTACCTGAGCATGTTTTTGTACCTGCACCGGTGAGTAAGTTTGGCAGCGAATTTAACCAGGCAGAAGCCCAAGAGCTTGAAGCGTACTTTAAAGCAAACCACAACCAAGTAGCCGCCTTTATAATTGAGCCCATAGTACAAAACGCAGGCGGCATGAACTTTTATCACCCTGATTATTTAGCCTGCGCCCATAAATTATGCACCCACTATAACGTACTACTAATTTGCGACGAAATTGCCACAGGCTTTGGCCGTACAGGTAAATTATTTGCTGTAGAGCACGCCAATATAGAGCCCGATATAATGTGTATTGGTAAAGCACTCACTGGCGGC
>NZ_AUTN01000111.1:0-655 GCF_000497955.1 Pseudoalteromonas sp. TAE56 | reverse complement strand
CTTTCCTCCTGACTGAAAGTGCTTTACAACCCGAAGGCCTTCTTCACACACGCGGCATGGCTGCATCAGGCTTGCGCCCATTGTGCAATATTCCCCACTGCTGCCTCCCGTAGGAGTCTGGGCCGTGTCTCAGTCCCAGTGTGGCTGATCATCCTCTCAAACCAGCTAGGGATCGTCGCCTTGGTGAGCCATTACCTCACCAACTAGCTAATCCCACTTGGGCCAATCTAAAGGCGAGAGCCGAAGCCCCCTTTGGTCCGTAGACATTATGCGGTATTAGCAGTCGTTTCCAACTGTTGTCCCCCACCTCAAGGCATGTTCCCAAGCATTACTCACCCGTCCGCCGCTCGTCAGCAAAGTAGCAAGCTACTTTCTGTTACCGCTCGACTTGCATGTGTTAGGCCTGCCGCCAGCGTTCAATCTGAGCCATGATCAAACTCTTCAATTAAAAAGTTTTATGTCTTTCGACAGCTCAATGAATTCTGAATTTATTTTAATATCTTTCGATATTGAATTGACTGTGCCGAATAATTATCTAAATAACTATTCTGTTGGTCACTCAGTTTTCAATTGAGACTCTAATTTGTTTGCCTCGCTACCTAAGTAGCTCGGCTGTTAGAACTCAATCTGTACGAGTGCCCACACAGATGATTGC
>NZ_AUTN01000110.1:0-87151 GCF_000497955.1 Pseudoalteromonas sp. TAE56 | reverse complement strand
TGGCTCGCCAAATCGTTACAATTGGACGCTAAAAGGTAAGCAAGAGTTATATATACCTTACAACAGCTATAAACTTCATAGTGATAAGCTAGAGTACGATGATATTTTAATGCCTGGTCATATCAATCCAGAACATACACGTTACGAAAAACACCGTGTTTGGGTTGTTGAAGCTAACTTAAAAGACGATACACGCCATATCTATAAAAAACGTGTATTTTACATTGATGAAGATAGCTGGCAAGTACAGGTTACGGATATTTATGATAACCGCGACCAACTTTACCGTGTAGCAATGGCTTATGGCCTTAACTATTACGAAGTACCTACTCAGTGGAGTACGCTTGAAGTTTATCATGATTTAAATTCACGTCGTTATTTAGCAATTGGTTTAGATAACCAAGAAAAAATGTACGATTTTTCACAATCGTTTAATGATAACGAATTTACGTCAAGCGCATTACGTCGCGCAGGTAGATAGTTAGAAGTAAGGCACTTAACTTATGTTAAGTGCCTTTTCCTTTCACATCGCGTTTGTCTTATACCAAATCGCGCAACGCTTTCCTCAGTATATAAAGACAAACAATTCTCTCGTTCAAGGCGATTAAAATTATGAAGTATTTAGTATATGCCAGCCTGATCATAAGCGGTGCGGGTGTTGCCCAGGATGTTCCTGAAAACGCAATCAGTGCAATTAATGCAGATAAAACCCTACTTACTGATATAACAAACACAGGTAACGGGCTAATTGCAGTAGGCAAACATGGTACTGTTATTAAAAGTGAAACAGGTAATAAATGGCAACAAGCTGAACTTGTACCGACTCAAGTGCTATTAACAGCTGTTGACTTTAGCGATGAAAATAATGGCTGGGCATGTGGCCACGATGCAACAATAATAAATACTACTGACGGTGGTATTAATTGGCAATTACAACAAGCACAACCAGAATTAGACAAACCATGTTTAGATATTCTATTTGAAGATGACTTGAAAGGTTTTGCAGTGGGCGCTTATGGTATGTTTTACCAAACTAGCGATGGTGGTAAACATTGGCAAAAGCGCTTTTTAGATTCGTTACTATTTAGTGATGACAGAGATTATTTAAACGATTTAAAAGAAAACGACCCCGAAGGGTATGAAGCAGAAACAGCTTCAATTTTACCGCACTTTAATCGAATCGAAATAACAGATAACGGATTAATGTTGGTTGGTGAAATGGGGTTAATGGCCAGAAGCATTGATGATGGTGAAACTTGGCAAAGGATAGAGGAAATTTATCCTGGTTCATTTTTTGCGGTTGCATCAGATAGCACACAAGAAATTGTGGCAGGGCTTCGTGGCAATGTTTTTGCGAAGCAAAATGGTGAACAGCAGTGGCAGCATTTCGAAAATGTAAAAACTGCGACGATCAACAACATCATTAATTACAATAATAAACAATGGCTCATGCTCGCCAATAGTGGCGTTATTTTTCATCTTCAAGATGGGTTACTCACCCATGAGCAGTTAGCCGATGGTAAAGCAATTTTAGATGGCGTGATTTTAAATAACAAACTAATCATGGCTACAGAAGATGGCATTAAAGTGAAGGAGTTAACCCCTTAATGCATAAGTTACTCGATTTTATTGAAAAGGCGATTTTTAGACATCGCTTAATTATGCTTATAAGTTTTGCGCTTATAACGTGTTTACTTGTATTCAAAGCAACTCAAATTCAATTAGATGCCTCGTTTAATAAAAACATCCCGTTAAATCACGACTATATGAAAGTATACACTAAGCATGAAAAACAATTTGGTGGTGCAAACAGTATTTTGATTTCAGTGTGTGATGACAGCGGTGATATATTTAATCCAGAATTCTTTACTCAGTTAAAAGCGGTCCACGATCAGCTTTATTTTATTCCAGGCGTAAATCGTCCATTAGTTAACTCTATATTTTCACCCAGTGCTCGTTTTGTTGAAGTAGTCGAGGATGGCTTTGCAGGCGGTCCAATTATTCCTGCCAACTTTAAAGCTGACAAACGTGGCTTAGGTGTTGTAAAAGAAAATATCGAAAAAGCAAAAGTTGTAGGACGTATGATTGCCAGCGATTACTCGTGTGCAATGGTAACAGCTCAACTTTTAGAAACAGATCCACAAACACAACAAAAGTTAGACACATTAGCTTTTGCGCAAAAGCTAGAAAGTGATTTAAGAGAGCCTCTAAGCACAGAAAAAGTAAGCATCCATATTATTGGCTTTGCAAAAATGGCCGGTGATATTGCAGAAGGCGCTAAAGGGGTGGTCGTATTTTTTGCTATTGCTATCGCCTTTACCTTTATTATGGTATGGCTATTTTGTGGCAGTTTAAAGCTGACCATTTTGCCTATCGCGTGTTCTATCATTGCTGTTGTTTGGCAATTAGGTCTGCTTTCAAGTTTAGGTTTTGGCCTAGACCCTATGTCTATTTTGGTACCGTTTTTAGTATTTGCTATTGGTGTAAGCCATGGTGTGCAGATGATAAATGCGATTGGTAAAAAAGTCGGTGAAGGTAAAACAACACGTATTTGCTGTCAGTCAAGTTTTAGGGCTTTATTGGTCCCAGGTGGTATAGCACTACTTTCAGACACTGTTGGTTTTTTAACATTACTTACCATCGATATTGGTATTATTCGCGAACTTGCCATTACAGCAAGTTTAGGTGTGGCAGTAATTATATTTACTAATTTAATTTTACTACCCGTTTGGGCTTCGTACATGAACTTTGAGAACAGTGTACATATTCAATCTGGTGATGCTACTAAGCCTAACATGCTTGATAAAATTCGAGACCTTCTTGTAAAAGCAACAGATCCTAAAGTAGCTAAAATGATTATTGGTTTTACACTTGTTTTATTTGCTTTAGGTTACTGGCAAGCAGATAAAATGCGTATAGGTGATTTACACGCAGGGGCGCCATCTCTGCATCAAGATGCGCGCTATAATCAAGATACATTCTTAATATCTGATAAATATACTATCTCGTCTGATATCTTAAAGGTAATTGTAGAAGCATATCCTGCTGCATGTACTGAGCATAGTGTGATGGAGCGTATAAGCCGTTTCCAATACAAAGTAGAGAATGTGGCCGGTGTACAGTCTGCTGTAAGTTTGAGCTCTGTAGCTCAATCGGTTAACGCAGGCTACAACGAAGGCAATCTGAAGTGGCAAAGTTTGCCACGAAATTCAGCAAGCTTAGTACAGTCAACATCTAGAGTTGAAACGAGTACAGGTTTACTTAACGGTGATTGTTCAGTTATGCCAGTGATTATATTTTTAGATGATCATAAAGCACAAACTATCGATACTGTAATTAAGAGTGTTAAGCAATTTGCACAAGAAGAGGGCACTGATAAATTATCATTTAAATTAGCGTCAGGACCTGTTGGCGTAATGGCAGCTACTAATGAGTCTGTCTCAGAAGCGCAAATACCAATGATGCTTTACGTTTATGGTGCTGTTATTATTTTATGCTTAATGAGCTTTAAAAGCGTAAAAGCAACGATTGCCGTAGTATTACCGCTTTATATCGTATCAACGCTTGCACAAGCACTTATGGTGCAATTAGAAATAGGCTTAACCGTTTCTACTTTACCAGTTATTGCTTTAGGTGTGGGTATTGGGGTTGATTATGGTATTTATATACTGTCGTCGATGATGGGGCAGCTTAAGCAAAATGTACCATTGAGTATTGCTTATCGAAATGCGCTTGTTGAACGCGGAAGTGCGGTTCTATTTACCGGTATAACATTAGCTATTGGTGTGAGTACCTGGATATTCTCAGATCTTAAATTCCAAGTTGATATGGGTATACTGTTAACCTTCATGTTTTTAGTGAATATGTTAGGTGCAGTGTTGTTATTACCTGCTATTGGTAGTCTTCTCTGGACTGACCAGAAAAAATAATGTGAATAATTTTGCTCCTAAATGGCCTGTAAAGGCCATTTATATCTACAATTTGTGAATAGATGACCAAATAGCTGAAATGCTTAAAATGTTTTCATCGAAAAGGCTGTTTATTAGCTGTAAAAGGGTTAGAATTTAATTGACTCCACGCTAATGAATAGCTGTACAAATTCCTGCTCCTGAGCAGTAATAGATTAAGGAACATACAATGACACGAAATGAAGGCCAAGCCTCGGTTATCCTAGATAATGTCTGTAAGCTGATCCAGAAAAAAGTTCGCGCTGATAATGTGTTACTCGTTGAGAAATTCGCCAAAGCCTTGTACAGCAACATGTCTAAAGAGGATTTGGCAAACCGCAACGATAGTGACCTATATGGCGCAGCATTAAGCCTTTGGAACTCGCTAGAAAAAAATACTACCGACGACGCTGTTATTCGCGTTTTCAACCCTGAAGTGGCAAAAGATGGCTGGCAGTCATCGCATACAATTGTAGAAATTATTACTAAAGACATGCCGTTTTTAGTTGATTCTGTTCGTATGGCCATGACACGTGAAAATATCGCCTCTCACTTATTACTTCACTGCCCATTAAAAATTAAGCGCGATGAAAACGCTAAAATTTCTGGTTTATCAAATTTAAAAGCAGAACAAGAATCTTCATCTACTAAAACAGTATTCTTTATTGAAATCGACCGTCAAACAGATTCTTCTGTGATTGAGTCTTTCAAAAAAGAGTTAGAATCAGTGCTTGTTGATGTGTCGGTTGCTGTTGATGATTGGCAGCCAATCCGTAAAAAATTGATGGCAGTAACTAAAGAGTTACCCAAGCGTCATCATAATAAAACGGAAGAAGAAGTTTCAGAAACAACTGAGTTTTTAGATTGGTTAGCTAAAGATAACTTTACCCTAATGGGTTACCGTGAATATGAGCTAAGCCCAGTTCAAGGTGATTACCAATTAAAAGGTAAAATGGAATCAAGCCTTGGCTTGATGAAAAACTCTACTGAAGAACACACACGATTACTATCAGAATTACCAGAGGTTGCTCGCCAAGAAGCACGTAGTAGCAACCTACTGATCCTAACAAAAACTAACTCTGTTTCTCGCGTTCACCGTCCAGCCTACATTGATTATGTAGGTATTAAGCGTTTTGACGACGAAGGCAATGTAATTGGTGAAGACCGCTTTATTGGTTTGTTCTCATCAAGCTTTTACAATAACAGTGCTACTGATGTGCCAGTATTAAAAAGTAAAATTAATCGCATCATGGAAATGTGTGATTTTGCTAAAGGCACGCATGCTTACAAAGCTGTTTTAAATATTTTAGAAACCTACCCACGTGATGAGCTTGTTCAAGCGCGCGAAAGTGAGCTACTTGAAGTTGCTATGGGTGTGTTACAAGTACAAGAGCGCGATATGTGTCGCTTATTTGTACGTAAAGATGCGTATGGTCGCTTCTTATCTTGCATGGTTTATGTACCTCGCGAGCGCTATAACACGGCACTTCGTCGTGAAACGCAAGATATATTAGCCAATGCATTTAATTCTGACGATAAAGTCGAATTTACTACTTATTTCTCTGAGTCAACACTTGCGCGTACTCATTACACCGTTCGTGTGACCGACAACAAGATCGAATATAACGTGAAAGACATCGAAAACAATTTAGTAGAAGCTGCACGTACGTGGGAAGATAAACTTCAATCTGCACTTTTAGAATCTGCGGGCGAAGCACGTGGTAACGATTTAAATCGTAAATACTGTAATGCGTTTGCACGCTCATACAAAGATGAAGTACTTCCAAGTGCTGCGGTTGTTGATATCGAAAAGTTAGAATTACTTAGTGATGAAAACAAACTAGAAATGCTTTTCTACCGTCCTCAAGAAGAAGCTAATAGCAATATTGTACGATTAAGTTTATTTCATAAAGACGAACCAATTCACTTATCTGATGTTATGCCAATGCTTGAAAACTTTGGTCTGCGCGTTGTGGGCGAAACGCCGTATTCAGTTAAAACAAGCGATGGTCGTATTAATTGGATCATGGACTTCTCGATGCTTATTGATAGCAAAGGGATGGCTGATTTTGATAAGATTTCAGCACGTTTTCGCGCTGCATTAACAAATGTTTGGGGCAACCGCCTGGAAAATGATGGTTTTAACCGTTTAGTGTTAATGGGTGGCCTAACTGGCCGAGAAGCCTCTATTTTACGTGCTTACGCTAAGTATATGCGTCAAATCGGTGTTACGTTCTCTCAGACTTACATTGAAAGCACATTTGCTAACTATCCAAATATTGCTGCGCAAATTGTTAATTTATTTGCTAAAAAGTTCTCAATTAAGAGCCCCGCAAGTGCCAAAACACTTGAGAAGCTAAGCACACAAATCTATTTAGAGCTTGAAAATGTAGCAAACCTAGATGACGACCGTATTATTCGTTTATACGTCGATATGATTGTTGCAACGCTTCGTACTAACTATTTCCAAAAAGATGATGCAGGTCAGTTTAAGTCGTATGTATCATTTAAAATACAACCAAGCTTAATTCCTGATGTACCGCTTCCTCTTCCAGCGTTTGAGATTTTTGTTTATTCTCCGCGAGTAGAAGGTGTGCATTTACGTTACGGTAAAGTAGCGCGTGGTGGCTTGCGTTGGTCTGACCGTCGTGAAGACTTCCGTACTGAAGTTCTTGGCTTAGTTAAAGCGCAACAAGTTAAAAATACAGTAATTGTACCTGTTGGTTCTAAAGGTGGCTTTGTATGTAAACAATTACCAAGTGAGCGTGAAGCGTTTATTAAAGAAGGCCAAGAGTGTTATAAAATCTTTATCCGTGGTCTTTTGGATATTACAGATAACATTGAACGCGGTGAAATAGTGCCAGCTCGCGATGTTGTTCGCCACGATGAAGATGATGCTTACTTAGTGGTTGCAGCCGATAAAGGAACTGCTACTTTCTCTGATATCGCAAATGGCATAGCTAATGAATACAATTTCTGGCTTGGCGATGCATTTGCATCAGGTGGCTCGGTTGGTTACGATCACAAGAAAATGGGTATTACAGCTAAAGGCGCATGGGAGTCAGTTAAACGACATTTCCGTGAAATGGACATTGACTGTCAAACGACTGACTTTACAGTGGTAGCTATTGGCGACATGGCGGGTGACGTATTTGGTAATGGCATGTTGTTATCTAAGCATATTCGTTTACAAGTTGCCTTTAACCATATGCACATTTTTGTTGATCCTAACCCAGACGCTGCTACTTCTTATCCAGAGCGCGAACGTTTATTTAACATGCCGCGTTCATCGTGGGAAGACTACAACAAAGAGTTAATTTCTGCCGGTGGTGGTGTTTTCTCTCGTGCTGCTAAATCAATTACGCTTAGCCCAGAAATGAAAAAAATGTTGGGTACTAAAAAAGCAAGTATGACCCCAAATGAGTTAATGAAAGCTTCATTGATGATGGAGTTCGATTTACTGTGGAATGGCGGTATTGGTACATACATTAAAAACTCTAAAGAAACTGATGCAGATGTAGGGGATCGTGCAAACGATGCACTACGTATCAATGGTAGAGATTTAGGCGCTAAAATAATTGGTGAGGGCGGTAACTTAGGGGCAACTCAATTAGGCCGTGTTGAATTTGCAGCTAAGGGTGGTCGTGTTAATACTGACTTTATTGATAACGTAGGGGGCGTTGCTTGTTCAGATAACGAAGTTAACATTAAGATTTTACTTAATGGCTTGGTTGCTGAAGGTGACTTAACACGTAAACAACGTGATGAGCTACTTTATTCAATGACAGACGAGGTATCTGAGTTAGTATTAAAAGATTGTTATCGTCAAACACATACTATTTCAATTACGCAGTCTAAAGGTACTTCAACGCTTAAAGAAAAGATTCGCTTTATTCATGCACTTGAAAAAGATGGCAAGTTAAACCGTGCTATTGAGTTCATTCCAAGTGATGAAGAATTGGCAGAACGTGCAGCCGCTGGTAAAGACTTAACTCGCCCTGAGCTTTCAGTGCTCGTGTCTTACGCAAAAATGGTATTAAAAGAGTCTTTAGTAAGTGATGAAATTACTGAAAACCCTTACTATCGCCAATTGCTTGTGAAGTCATTCCCACGTCCTCTTCGTGAGAAGTTTAACGATGCGATGAACAACCATCCACTTCGTAAAGAAATTATTGCAACTAAACTTGCTAACAGTATCGTTAATGATATGGGTTTAAACTTCATGGTACGTATGCATGAAGAAACCGGTGCAAACGAAGCTGAAATTGCAATGTGTTACTCAATTGCTAGCGAAATATTTGAAATGCGTGATACATGGTCTTCTATCAGCGCACTGGATAATAAAATACCAGCAGCGGTACAAACTGAAATGCTTTACCAACTTCGTCGTACTGTTCGCCGTACTACGCGTTGGTTCTTACGTCATCGTAATAAGTCACAAACGATTGAACAAGGAATTGAATTCTTTGCGCCAACATTTAAAGATTTAAGTGATAACTTAAATACATACATGATTGAAAAAGAAAATGACCGCATTGTAATTGAAGCCAATAAGTTAATTGATGCCGGCGTTCCTGCAGATATAGCTAAGCGTATTGTTTCATTATCAAGCTTATTCTCTGTGATGGATTTAGCTGAAGTTGCTAATAATTCAGGTAAGAGTATTTCGATGGTATCGAATACTTACTTTAAACTAGGCGCAAGAATGGGTCTGCATTGGTTCTTAGAGCAAATAACTAAGCAACCAGTAGCAAATCATTGGCAAGCACTTGCTCGTTCATCTTACCGTGAGGAGCTTGATTGGCAGCAACGTACGTTATCTGAAGTGGTTTTAAATAGCTTTGAAGGTGATGAGAGTGATGTTGATAGTCAAATAGATCAGTGGATGGATAGCCAAGATTTATTACTTCAACGTTGGAAACAAATGCTGGCTGAGTTTAAAACATCACAAAGCCACGACTTTGCAAAGTTCTCAGTTGCACTTCGTGAACTTATGTTATTAAGTCACAACTGTGATACATCAGGAAAATAATTTAGCTTTAATCTATTATTTGTTTAGTAAATAAATAACTGATTGTTAAATTTGTTATACAATACCTCAGCCTTGTCTGAGGTATTTTTTTGTCTGAAATTTAAAAAGAGGATTATATTGATGTTTTATGATTTAGCTCGCCGTTTTATGTTTACCCGTGATGCGGAGTGGGCGCATGAGTTTGCACTTAATAATCTTCGTCGTTTTGCTAATACGCCTCTAAATCTAGCTTGGTCACAAAGTGTTTCAGATAAACCCGTAAACTTCTTAGGTCTTGAATTTAAAAATCCTGTAGGGCTTGCTGCTGGTCTTGATAAAAATGCAGAATGTATTGATGCTTTTAGCCAAATGGGATTTGGTTTTATCGAAGTAGGCACAGTTACGCCTCGTCCCCAAGAGGGCAATGAGAAACCGCGTATTTTTAGATTACCAGAATCAAACGCTATTATTAACCGTATGGGTTTTAATAACAAAGGCGTTGATAATTTAGTCAAAAATGTAAAAGCAGCAAAGTACAGTGGCATACTCGGTATCAATATTGGTAAAAATAAAGATACACCTAATGAGCAAGGTAAAGATGACTACATTCATTGTATGCGTAAAGTATTTGAGCATGCTTCATACATTACGGTAAATATTTCATCCCCAAATACCCCAGGACTTCGTGATTTACAATATGGTGCTGCACTTGATGACTTATTGCAAAGTCTTAAAAATGAACAGTTAGATTTAATTGCAAAGCATAGTAAGCAAGTACCTATGCTTGTAAAAATTGCACCGGATCTCGATCAAATACAAATAGAGCAAGTAAGTGAGTCACTTTTAAATAATAAAATTGATGGTGTAATTGCTACAAATACAACGCTTGAACGGGCTGCAGTCATGGGGCAGAAATATGCAGAAGAGGCGGGCGGTTTATCAGGTTACCCTGTTAGAATGCACTCTACAGAGGTGGTAAGTGAACTAAAACGCTTAACAAAAGGTAACTTACCAATCATCGGAGTTGGCGGTATTGATGATGCTTCATCTGCAAAAGAAAAGTTAGATGCAGGCGCAAATTTAGTTCAGGTTTATACTGGGTTCATATACAAAGGTCCACAATTGGTAAAGTCGATCGTTAACGGCTTATAAGGATCAGTTATCTAAGCTTTTGATCGTTCGATAAATGTTCTAAGCAAACATTTTAAAAGTGGTCAAAAGCAGTTATACTGTGAGCAATAATTATCCAACATACCCAAGGAGGAGTAAATGTTACAAGCATCAAAGCAATGGCAGTGGATTGCTTGTCCTGATAAAAACCGTTTGTTACTTGATTTAAATGACGACATGCAATTATGTACGCCTTACAAATTAAGACAACTCACCGATTCTGTTTTTAAAAATCCACGTTTTAGCCTAGAAGATGCTGCATTTTATGAGCAAGTTTATAATTATCTAGATGGATTTGAATTGTGGTCTGCGGCTCAAATTTGCCAAATATCATTAAATGCGACTGCTGTTAAATACCACTTAAAACCCGTTTTAGCAAAAAGCTGGTTTTTTGAAGAATACACCGGTACAGAGCCAAGTGTAGAGGCAATAGTTAAATTAACATCTAAAGCGCAGTCAGGTGATTTTTTAATTGTAGAGCATTGTCCTGATGCATCTATTTGTTTGAATTTAAGTGAAACCTTTAAATTAGACGAAAACTTATCTTTAGCGCAATTTGAAGTAATCCGTATTCTGAATAATCGAGTACACCCCATCCTAAATCAGCAATATCAAAGTCAAACCGCCTAACCAAATTTAAGTCTTAAGCGTGTCTTTATGGCGTGTTTGTCGCCCAACCTATGTTATAATCCTGCGCAATTAGCTATTAAGGGTTATTACTTTGCAATTTATCGCACTTACTTCTATCGGAATCGAAAATTTATTGGTTGATGAACTAACAGAACTTGGCGCAACCGTGTCTAAGCAAACTGTTGGTTCTGTTCGTTTTGAGGCTGACTCATTACTGGCGCAAAAGGTTTGTTTATCAACTCGTTTTGCAACGCGTGTGCTTATGCTTATTGAAGAAAAAGAAGGCGTAGATGACAAAAATAGCCTGTATAATTTTGCGCGCTCGCAACCTTGGCAAGAATGGTTTGGACCTACGCAAACATTCGCTGTCGACTTCAACGGTACCAATGACTCATTAAAAAACACGCAATTTTCGGGTCTTGTGATCAAAGATGCGATTGTTGATTATTTCAATGATTTATACGAGCAACGGCCGAACGTTGATAAGCAAGATGCTAATGTGCGCGTGGTTGCAAGATTAAATCGTTACGGCGTATCGATGTATATTGACTATTCAGGTCCTCGTTTGTCAGAACGCGGTTACCGCCAAGGCCAAGGTAAAGCGCCAATTAAAGAGCATTTAGCTGCTGCATTAATTAAGCGAAGTGGCTGGNTAAAACAGCCTTTATTCGATCCATGTTGTGGTGCGGGTACTATTTTGATAGAAGCTGCGGGTATGGCGCGAAACGAAGCGCCAGGATTATTCCGTGAAGGTTTTGCTTTTGAGCGTTTACCAAGTTTTAGAGCCGCTAAGTTTAAAGAGCTTAAAGAAGAGTTACTCGCTAATATTACCGATCCTAAATTGTGGTTAATTGGCCACGATTACGATGAACAAGTATTAAGTAAAGCGATTGATAATGCCAAACGCGCTGAGCTTGATGATGTTATTAAATTTAAGCAAAGCGATGCAACTAAGTTAACCGCTGTTGCTAAACTACCAGGCGTAGTTATTTCTAACTTACCATATGGTGAGCGTATTGGTTCGATGGCTGAACTCGTTGATTTACACCGTAACTTAGGTGTTGGTTTCAAAAAGCATTTCAATCATTGGAAGCTTGCGTTATTAGGTATGGATGAAAGCTTATTTAAGCTTTTAAAACTGGTTCGTCTTAAGCGTTATAAGTTTAAAAATGGTCCATTAGATGTTGAACTTAACTTATATCAATTAGATGATAAGCAAGTCAGTTTGACCACAGATGATAAAAAAGCACTTAATTTTGAAGGCTCAACGTCATTTGCAAATCGATTGAAAAAGAATAAGCAAGGCTTAAAAAACTGGCTTAAACAAAATAAAATAGATGCTTATCGCGTCTATGAAGCGGATATCCCTGAATACAATGTTGCTGTAGATATTTATGGGGACTCTGCTGTAATTTTTGAATATGCAGCGCCTAAAGAAATTGATGAAAAAACATCAGAAAAGCGTCTGCAAGACGTAATAAGTTTAACGGCTCAACAGCTTGAAATTTCACCTGAAAACATTGCTGTAAAAGTACGTAAAAAGCAGAAGGGCGAAGATCAATACACCGCTATGTCTAAACAAAACCGTACTATGGTTGTTGAAGAGTTCGGTGCTAAGTTTAAAGTTAATTTATTTGACTACTTAGACACAGGCTTGTTTTTAGACCACCGCTTAATGCGTCGTTATATTCAAGAAAATGCTAAAGATAAACGTTTCTTAAATCTTTTTGCATATACAGGTACAGCTTCTGTACATGCTGCTCTTGGTGGTGCTAAAGCCATTACTACAGTTGATTTATCAAAGACCTACTTAAAATGGGGCCAAGATAACTTTGATTTAAATGGTATTAGTAATACACGATACCGCTTTGAACAAGCAGATTGTTTAAAATGGTTAGAGCACGCAACAGCACAATACGATTTGATATTTTTAGATCCTCCAACGTTTTCAAACTCAAAACGTATGAAAGATGCATTTGATGTTCAGAGCGATCATATTAAATTATTAACGTGGGTAAAAAAGATTTTAAGCCCATCGGGTACGTTGATTTTCTCTAATAACAAACGTGGCTTTGTTATAGATGAAGTTGGTCTGATTGGTTTAGGTTTAAAAGCCGTTAATATTTCAGATAAAACGTTATCACCAGACTTTAAACGTAATAAAAAAATCCATAATAGCTGGCTAATCACACATGGCTAATTGGGTTTTATACCACACTGATGGTTGCCACTTGTGCGAGCAAGCTGAGCAACTTATCACTGAGGTACTTTGTGATACTAGCGAGTTATTACTAATCGATATTATGACTGATGAGCAGCTTATAGCTGAGTATCAAATTACTATTCCTGTATTAAAAAGTGAAAAAGGCGAGCAATTATTTTGGCCTTTTACTTTAAACTCTGTGCGCGAATTTTTAGCACAAGCAGAATAAGAGCAAATAAGAACTATGGATTTAATTAGAATTTTAAAAGCACAACTTGCTTTTGGTACACATGCTTTGCTTAACAAAGCAGATGCCGTTATAGAAAGTGGCGAAAGAGTGTGTGTTGTTGGTAGAAATGGCGCAGGTAAATCAACTTTATTAAAAGTACTTGATGGACAAGTTGTTTTAGATGATGGCGAAATAAATCAGCTAGGTGGCATTCGAATTTCTCGCTTAGAGCAAGATCCACCAAAAGGTGCAAGCGGCACCGTATTTGATTACGTTGCACAAGGTATGCCTGAGATTGCAAACTTACTAATTGATTTTCATCATGTTAGTAACGAGCTTCAAACAGAGTGTAACGATAAGTTATTAAATAAACTTGAACGTTTATCAAATCAACTAGAAGCAGCTGATGGCTGGCGCTTTGATAGCCGCATTCAATTAGTTTTGACACAATTAGAACTAACCCCAGAAGCTAAACTTGAGTCTCTTTCTGGTGGTTGGTTACGTAAAGTGGCACTCGCACGTGCACTTGTAAGTGAGCCTGATTTATTATTACTAGATGAGCCAACAAACCATTTAGACATGGCTAGTGTAATGTGGCTTGAACAGTTTTTAAAAGAATTTAAAGGCGGTATTGTATTTATCTCGCATGACCGTGCGTTTATTCGTGCTGTTGCTACGCGTATTTTAGATTTAGACCGTGGTAAGCTTATTTCGTACCCAGGCGATTACGCTACTTATTTAGAACAAAAAGCGCATGATCTGAAAGTTGAAGAAGCTCAAAATGCATTGTTTGATAAACGCTTAGCCGAAGAAGAAACGTGGATTCGACAAGGTGTTAAAGCACGTAGAACGCGTAACGAAGGTAGAGTTCGTGAGTTAAAGCAGCTTCGTACCGAGCGCAAACAACGTGTTGACCAAGTTGGTAAAACTGATTTCAATATTGAAACAGCAGACCGCTCTGGCAAGTTAGTATTTGAAGCTCAACATCTTTGTCATGCATTTAAAGACAAAGTTATTGCTGATGATTTTTCTACACTTGTAATGCGCGGTGATAGAATCGGCTTAGTAGGCCCAAATGGTATTGGTAAAACAACACTATTAAAGCTAATGTTTGGTGATTTAGAACCAGATAGCGGTATAACTAAGCAAGGTGTTAATTTAGAATTTGCTTACTTTGACCAATATCGTGAAAAGCTTGATGAAGAAGCAACAGTTCAAGATAACGTCGCCGAAGGTAAACAAGAAGTGATGATGGGCGGCCGCTCACGTCATGTTTTAGGTTATTTGCAAGACTTTTTATTCCCGCCAGCACGTGCTCGAACCCCTGTTAAAGCACTCTCTGGTGGTGAAAAAAACAGATTACTATTAGCTAAATTGTTTTTAAAACCGTCTAATATACTTGTTCTCGATGAGCCAACAAATGACTTAGACATTGAAACTTTAGAGTTACTAGAGGACATCATTAATCAATACCAAGGTACAGTGCTGATTGTAAGCCATGACCGTGAATTTATTGATAATACATGTTCAAGTGTATGGGCGTTTGAAGGTAACGGTAAAGTTACAGATATTGTAGGTGGTTATAGCGACTATGAGGCTTACGTTAACTACTTAGCTGAACAAGAAAAAAAAACTCAGCAACAACCAGTAAAAAAAGTTGAAAAAGTGGTCGCTCCAGTTGCCAAGCCAGCAGCTAAGACTAATAAACTCTCTTACAAATTAAAACTTGAATTAGAGCAACTACCGAATAAAATGGAAAAACTAGAAGCTGAAATTGAAGCTCAACAAGCTGTAGTTAGTGACTCAGACTTTTTTAAACAAGAGAGTGATGTAACAACTAAAGCATTGAACCATTTGGCACAACTTGAGTCTGACCTTGAAGCTGCGCTTGAGCGCTGGGAAGAACTTGAAGAATTACAGAATCAGTAGTAAGGACTAAAATGAAATATAAATTACTCGCTGCCAGTATTTTAGCGACATTAAGCACTTCAGCAACAAGTGCTACGTACCAGTTAAGTGAATTAGGGACTCTTGAAGACGCTAAATATTCTTATGTAACAGATGTAAGCGAAAGCGGGCATATTATTGGTTTCGCAAATGGTTTATACAATTTACCTATTGATATCAGCTATATAGATTTTACCGAAAATATTATTGAAAATAGCTACGATAATACAGAGGCTGCATTTGATTTAAGTGATAAAGAGATTACTTTTACACTTGATGACATTGAAAATAATGATGCAGTACTTACTAATTCTGATGCACATACTTTCATGGTTAGTTTTTTATCTTCAATTTCTACAAATTTTGAATATCAAAAATTAAGCTCATTAGTTGGCATTAAGTACAATGACACACAAGTAACAGAGCAACCGTTATTTGATGTTGCATCTGTTGATTATGATGGCTTAACGCGTTCAACTATTAACCTTTTTAATGCTGTAAGTGAAGACGGCGTTACTGTTGGTTGGGGCGGTGCTCCTTACGATAAAGTGTCTTTTACACCTGATGGTGAAGATGATGCAGAAACGTGGTTTACCCACGAATTTATAGAACGTGGGATTGTAATAAGTGCTGATGGCAGTATAAGTGTTGAGTTAGAGCCAGAGTTTAATGAATACGGCGGNAAGCCGTGCTAACGATATTGTCAAAACTAATAGTGGTTACACTGTAGTCGGTAATATCTCTACAAGTATTCCTGATGACAGACAAGATAATATTGATGATAACTGTGATAATGAAGACGAACCAACGTCAGTGTGTATCAATTTATTAAATTCTAATATTTCACGAGGCTTATTTAATAAGCGTGCTGTTAAATGGGAACTTGATGAATCGTTAAATATTATTTCTGTTGAAGAGCTTGGTATGGCACTGACACCTGATGAAGGTGAAACGGAAGATGACGCATTTACGAGTACTGCTTTAGCAGTGAACAACAACGGTACAATTGTAGGTTCATCAAATACGCGTTATTACAAAAATGATGATACGATTCTTACAATGCCAGTTTATTTTAAAGACGGTGCAGTCACTGACTTTATTAATCAAGAAGACGATTGGCAGGCTGGTAAATCAATCGCTATTAATGATAATGATGTAATTACAGGTTATGCGACTAAGCGTATTGAAGGCACTCTTCGTAATAAATTCTTCTATCATGACATCGAAACAGGTAATACCGTTTTTCCAACTGATTATTTTTCAAGCTCAAGTTCTTATGGCAACGATATAAATAATCAAGGATATATTGTAGGCGAAGGGGAAGTGGGTGTTTCTGATAGCTCACGACTTAAAGAAGCCTTTATTTACAAAATTGGTGAAGATAAAATCACTAATCTAAACGATTTACTGCCTTGTTATGACACTGATGGCGAAACTGATTACGCTTATTCTATGGTTGAAGCAACAGCTATCAATGAAAATAATGAAATATTTGGTACTGCGACTAAGACGGTTGAAAAACTTGATTCTTTAGGCGGTGTTGTAACTGATATCAATGGCGAAATTGAATATGAGAGTGTTGCAATTGCAGTTAAGTTAACGCCAATTGCAAATGGTGAAGTAGAAAATTGTGCTCCAGTAGAAGCAGAAGTGTATGAGCGTAACTCTGCTAGCTTTCCTTGGTATACATTATTGCTATTACCATTAGTTGGCTTAAGACGTATATTTCGTTTTTAAAGTTTACTAATATTGATTATAAAAAACCAACTTAATAAAGTTGGTTTTTTTTCGTCTATAATATTTTATAAGATTAGGATTGCCGTGAATCTTATAATTATTATTTAGCTTTAACGCTACTAATTATTTCGCGATAACCATGCCTTTTTGACAGAACGGCGCCAAATAATATCAATACCAAAATAGCCGATAATTGATGCAATAGAAGCACATACTAATGAACCGAGTAAAAATGCAGGACCAATAGTTTCTATGCTCTCTAGAAACCAAGACCAACTTGCTTCAAATACAAAGTGTTGCTCCGGCTGATTAAGTATTAATGTACCGACTAAGTATGAGCCATAAAAAATAGGTGGCATAGTTAGAGGGTTTGTAAGCCATACTAATGCAACTGAGATAGGTAAATTAACCCTAAATAATATAGCGCCGGCTGCTGCTAAAACCATTTGAAAAGGAACAGGGATGAAAGCAAAAAATAACCCGACTGCAAATGCACCCCGAGCAGAACGTCTATTTAAATGCCAAAGATTTGCATCTTGTAAAAGGCGTCCAAATATCCTTAGTGATTTATGATGTCTAATTTTATTTGGATCAGGTAAAAATCTTTGGATCGTTTTTTTAGCCATTTAAAGCAACCATTTACATCAGTGTGGATAAGTCTTGGGTTTGTAATTGGCTGTATAGCAACCGTATTTTATTATCAAACTCTCGAATTTACAGTATTCACAATTTTCATTGTTATAGTGAGCGCTTATTTTAAGCCGTTTTTAACCGTATTGTTAGGCTTTATTTGTGCAATTTGCTTCGTTGGTATGCATTATTACGTTTTTTATAGTTTTGAAATACCAAAACAGGATGAAAAGTATGCACTTGATTCTACATTAATTGTTGAAGAGGTTATTTCTGACAAAAAACCTCAATATATTAAAGTTAAAATAGTGGCATTAGAAGGGAGTAATTTTTCGGACTTTAGAGCACCCAAAGCAATGCTCAGTGTTAATTCTGCACAGCCTTTAATAGTAGGTGATGAATTTTCTGCTTTAATTCATTTAAAATATTTTCGTAGTAATAAAAATTTTAATGTATTTGATAATGAACGTTATGCTTTTATAAGTAGAATATTATTTAAAGGTAAAGTGCTCAATAAAAATCTTAATATTATAAATAGCGACAAACAAAGCATAATTTTAGATTATCAACACTTCGTTAAAAACACTTATACGGATACACAATTACAGTGGCTCTATTATGCATTGCTTAGCGGTGAAAAATCGTTGATGAGCTACGCTGATAAACAGTTAATGCAATCTCTTGGGTTAAGTCATTTACTTGCTATATCGGGGTTACATATTGGTTTGATTTTTAGCTTCGGTTATCTTGTTACTCGATTCATTTTTGCAAAAATTAATTTTTCGATTGGGCAATCATTCAACCTGACACTTTATTACAGTTCATCCGGGTTTTTAGCAGCCTTAGCTTATGTGTATTTAAGTGACTTTTTAGTATCGGCAACGCGAGCGCTTATCATGCTGGGTTGTTATTTATTATTGTATTTTCTTGCTAAGCAACCGCTGCGTTGGCGGAGCATTTTATTTGCCTTGGTTATTGTTCTTATTGTTAACCCATTTAATTTACTCAATCCAGGTCTCTACTTTTCATTTTTAGCTGTTGCTATCATTTTTACAGTTATTAATAAATTACCAATATTAAACACTCGCATAAAAAACAAAGTTATTTCACTGTTTGTTATTCAAATAGCGTTATTTATTGGTTTATTGCCACTTTCACTCTATTTTTTTAATGGGGTAAGTATTGCGGGTTTGATAATAAACTTAATTGCTATACCGCTGCTTTCAATCATTATCTTACCTTTTTTAATTGTTTTTACATTACTGAGTATCTTTTTAGATATAAGTATTTTAATAAATTTGTTCGATACTGGTTTATACGCATTATTTCAATTACTTTATGAAATACCAGAATCGTTAAGATGGATAACGACTGGGAAAGTTGACTCAATATTTGTCGTTTTTAGTTATATCATTATGTTGATGATTTATTTTCTTCCTTATAAATGGCTCGCTTTTATTCCAGCAATGACGCTTTTATTAAATAATTTTCTAACAGAAAAATCTAAGTGGCAACTTCATGTATTTGATGTAGGACATGGACTTATGGCTTTAATTGAAAAAGATAACCAAGTGCTTATCTATGATTTTGGCCCCAGTTATTTCAATCGTTTTAGCCGTACGCGAAGTATTTTATTGCCTTATATTAAAGCAAATAATTTAATAGTGAAAACGGCGATTCTAAGTCATGAAGATAATGATCACGCTGGAGGATTACAGCATTTCATAGATGCTGGCTTTGGAGAAACATTACAACAATTTCATCCTAAAAATACACATAGTGTATGTGAAGTTATAAACATTGATTTTGCTGGATTAAAAATACAAAGCTTTAGTACAAAAGGATTTGGAAATGAAAATGATGATTCATGCGTTGTTAGAGTATCAGATAATACTCATAGCGTTTTACTTACCGGTGATATATCAAAAGCGCGTGAAGCATCGTTATTAGCGGATAATACATCGTTAAAAAGTACAGTAATGTTAAGTCCGCATCACGGCAGCGATACATCCTCAAGTGTTAATTTTATAAATAACGTAGCTCCTAAAGTAGTTATTCATTCAAGCGCCTATAAAGGGCAGTGGGAATTCCCAAAGCCTCTTGTCGTCGAACGGTATAACCAAATAAATGCTCAGCAATTTACGACAGGCGTTGAAGGACAAATTAGTATTAAATTTTATGCAAAGAATTTGGCTATAGAAACAGCAAGAGGGCAGGAAAGTTACTGGTTTATCAAAGATTGACGTTTAGTTTTATCTCATCGAAGGATACAATACAGGTTGTTACTGTATTTAGAGAGTGTTATGGATCAAAGTACTACACAAATTTATAAACGACTTGTCTCGTATGTTGGCACCTACAAAAGCGTCGCATTTGTCGCAATTATTGGGATGATAGGCTATTCAGCAATGGATGCTTTATTTATTCAATTAATGAAGCCGTTTATTGATCAAGGTTTGAACCAGCGTAATACAGAAGTTTTAAAGTACGCTCCTTTTGTCGTTATCGCGTTAGTTCTAGGGCGTGGTGTTTTTAACTTTATGTCTTCTTACTGCTTAAGTTATGTAGGCTCCCAAGTTGTACGCTCATTACGCCAAGAGTTATTTGAGCACATACTGCACTTACCCGTCTCTTTTCATGACAAAAACTCAACGGGCGATTTAATTTCAAAAATCACATTTGATACAGAACAAGTTCAACAAGCAATTACCAAAGCCTTATTAATAGTCGTACGCGAAGGGGCATTTGTTGTATTTTTACTAGCAGTTATGTTTTATACCAGCTGGAAATTATCACTGATATTTTTAGTGATCATCCCACTTGTTGCTATCATTGTGGCTGTCGTTTCTAAACGTTTTCGCCACATTTCTAAAAATATTCAATCGGCCATGGGGCAAGTTACCCGTAGCTCGGAACAAATGCTGAGCGGACATAAAGTTATTCATGGGTTTGGTGGTCAAGATCAAGAGATTAATCACTTCTCAAAAATCAACAATCATAATCGCCAACAGCGTATTAAAATGGATGCAACAAAAGCGCTTAGTGTGTCTATAATTCAAATTTTAGCGGCAAGTGCCATGGCAGTTATTTTGTGGGCAGTGTCGTTACCGTCAATGATTGATACGATTACATCTGGTGACTTCATGGCATTAATTGCTTCAATGATGATGTTACTGCGCCCACTAAAACAACTTGCCAATGTGAACAGTGATATGCAACGTGGTATCTCTGCAGCTCAAAGTATATTTTTAGTTTTAGACGAAGAAATGGAAAAAGATACAGGCACTGTTTCGGTTGATAAAGTTAAAGGTTTAATCGAAGTTAAGAACGTAACCTTTAAGTACCCAACGAAAGATGAAGCCGTATTAAACGATTTATCTTTAACAATTAAGGCGGGTGAAAGTATTGCTTTAGTTGGGCGCTCAGGCTCAGGTAAGTCAACAATTTCTAACTTGTTACCACGCTATTATGATTTAGAGCTACCGAGTGAAATATTACTTGATGGCATAGCACTGCAAGACTATAAATTAACTGATCTGCGTCGCCAATTTGCTTTAGTGTCTCAGCAAGTCGTGTTATTTAACGATACGATTGCCAACAATATTTGTTATGGCATAAAGCACGATGTGTCTATTGAAGAGTTAGAACAAGTTGCCAAACAAGCGCACGTGTGGGAATTTGTTAAAGACCTTCCAGAGCAATTAAACACCATGGTAGGCGAAAATGGGGTAATGCTCTCAGGTGGCCAACGCCAGCGAATAGCGATAGCGCGTGCAATATTAAAAGATGCACCTATTTTGATTTTAGATGAGGCAACGTCAGCACTTGATACCGAATCTGAAAAGCTTATTCAGCAAGCGTTAGAAACGCTAATGAAAGATAAAACCTCTATTGTTATAGCCCATCGCTTATCTACTATTGAAAACAGTGACCGAATTTATGTTATTGATAACGGTCGAGTGATAGAAAATGGCGATCATAGTAGCTTATTAGCAAATGACGGTACGTATTCAGCACTTTGTAAAATGCAGTTTGGTGATCAGGCGTGAGCAATATAGAGCAAAGCTGGTATAAACCATTTGGTCTAATTACTTTATTGTTATTACCATTAAGTGTTTTGTTTTGGTTTGTATCGTCATTTCGAAAGCTCTTGTATAGCGCTAAAATACTTAAACCTTTTGAGTGTAAAACGCCTGTTATTGTAGTCGGCAATATAAGTGTAGGCGGTAATGGTAAAACACCTTTTGTTTTGTGGTTGTATAAGCATTTGACCGAGCAAGGTTTATCAGTGGGTATTATTAGTAGAGGTTATGGTGGGCAATCAGATAATTACCCGCTGTTAGTCACTTCAGTTGTTGACGCCCAACAGGCTGGCGATGAGCCTGTGCTTTTATACCATCGTTTAAAGTGCCCAATAGCAGTTGGCCCTAATAGACAACACAATATCGATTTATTAGAAAAAAATTATACGCTAGATGTCATTATTTCTGATGATGGGATGCAGCATTATAAAATGCCTCGTAGCATTGAGTGTTGTATTGTTGACAGTGAACGCCGTTTTGGCAATGGCTTTGTTATGCCAGCAGGGCCACTTCGTGAAACAACTAAACGCTTACAAAGTGTTGATATAGTAATTGAAAATGGCGGTGAGGCTCATAATAGCTACATGCTGCAAGTAAGTAACCTTCGCTTAGTTGATTCAAGTGATGATGAAAAAAGCAACGTAAGCGAGGCACATGCTATAAGTGCAATTGGAAATCCTAAACGGTTTGAAAACTCATTAGAAGGACAAGGTATTAAGTTATTATCGACTCATCACTTTAGAGATCATTATGCTTATACCGCAGATGATTTTGCCCAGTTTGGCGATGATTGCATTATAATGACCGAAAAAGACGCGGTTAAATGTAAGTCTTTTGCAAAATCTAATTGGTATTATTTACCTGTAGATGCAGAGCCTTCCGATAGCGTAATAAACACACTAAATTTATTATTAAAAGAAAAAGGAATACTCAATGGCCTTTGATTCAAAACTACTCGAGATTATTGCGTGCCCAGTTTGTAAGGGTAAATTACGCTTTGATAGAGAAAACAACGAACTAATTAGTACGGCAGCTAAGCTTGCTTACCCCGTTCAAGACGATATTCCGGTATTGCTTGAAAACGAAGCACGTGAGTTATCTTTAGAAGAGGTTGAAAAGTGGAATTCGTAGTTGTAATTCCAGCTCGCTTTGCATCAACCCGACTACCGGGTAAACCGCTTGCTGATATTTGCGGTAAGCCAATGGTTCAACATGTTTACGAAAAAGCATGTTTATCAGGTGCAAGTAAAGTGGTTATAGCTACCGATCATCAAAAAGTGTTTGATGCAGCAAGTTTATTTACTAGTGATGTTGTAATGACTCGCGAAGATCACCAATCGGGTACTGAGCGTTTAGCCGAAGTGGTTGATTTACTTGATCTCGACAGCAATACAATTGTGGTGAATGTACAAGGCGATGAGCCATTACTTGCGCCAGAAAATGTATCCCAAGTTGCTGCACTATTAAGTGATTCAACAGCACCAATGGCAACGTTAAGTGTTGCTATTGAAGAGCGTAATGAAGTATTTAATCCTAATGCAGTTAAAGTGGTTAGCGATATAAATAAAAATGCGCTGTATTTTTCTCGTGCAAGTATTCCGTTTGATAGAAGCACAATGATGAATGACAGCAGTGCTCTTAATTTAGCGCCATTTCAGCGCCATGTAGGTATTTATGCGTACAGAGCGGGTTTTATTAAACAATATATAGAATTGAGCGTATCGCCACTTGAGTTACTTGAATCGCTTGAGCAGTTACGCGTGTTGTATCATGGTTATAAAATCAAAATAGAGCAAGCTCAAATAGCACCCCATGCTGGAGTTGATACGGCAGATGACTTAGCGAAGGTGATAGCGCATATTAAAAGTATAAGCGCGTGAGTGAACAAGTAAGTAAAATATTAAAAATTATTTTTACACATAACGATTTTTATATTTTAGAAAAACCTGCGGGTCTTAATTTTCATTCAGAAGATGGCCCCGGCTTTGTTGTGTTAGCCGAACAACAATTATCGCAAAAGCTTTATGCCGTTCATCGTTTAGATAAAGTGACATCAGGGCTTATTATTTTAGCTAGAAACAAAGCCGCTGCAGCTAATTTTACTGCGCTTTTTACTGAGCATGCGATTAATAAATTCTATTTAGCGATTAGTGATGCTAAACCAAAAAAGAAGCAAGGTTGGATTAAAGGCGATATGGCTAAATCTCGCCGTGGCTCGTTTAAGTTACTAACGAGTAAGCTTAACCCTGCAATCACCCGATTTTATTCGCTAAGCTATAAGCCTGGGTTTAGAGGGTATATTTTAAAACCATACTCAGGGAAGACGCATCAATTAAGAGTAGCACTAAAAAGTGTTGGCTCACCTATTTTAGGTGATGCAATGTATTCAGGTACGTCTTCAAATCGTACATATTTACATGCATATGCCTTGAGTTTTGTATGGCATGGTGAACAAATACAGTTTACTTTACTACCTGACTGCGGTGATGAGTATTTAGCGTTAATTAAACATCAAGATTTTCAAGCATGGCAGTCGCCATGGCAACTGGATTGGTAAATGAGCGAAAAAGTTACAGATATACGTTTTGGCGGAATTAAGCGTTTATATGGTCATCAACAATTTGATTGGCTTCAAGAAGCACACTTTTGTGTAGTAGGTATTGGTGGTGTAGGAAGCTGGGCGGCTGAAGCACTTGCACGTACTGGTGTTGGTAAAATAACATTGATTGATTTGGATGATATTTGCGCCACTAACGTAAATAGGCAGATTCATGCATTAACGGGTACTATTGGTCAAGCTAAAGTAGAGGCAATGAAAGCGCGCTGTGAGCTTATTAATCCAGAGTGCCAAATTAATGTGATAGATGATTTTATTACACTTGAAAATATCCAAGAGCATATTCAAGATTTTGATTATGTGATTGATTGTATTGATGCAGTTAAAGAAAAGGCAGCATTAATAGCACATTGCAAACGTAATAAACTCCCTATAATTACAACCGGTGGTGCTGGCGGGCAAACCGATCCTAGTCAAATAACCTTTGGTGATGTAGCTAAAACTACACAAGACCCATTACTTGCAAAAGTACGTTATATCTTGCGTAAGCAGTATAATTTTAGTAATAATCCTAAACGTAAGTTTAATATTGATTGTGTCTACTCAACAGAACAACTGGTTTACCCAGGAAGCGATGGCAGTGTATGTCATGCAAAGCAAAGTGCTGATGGCTCGATGAATATGGATTGTAATAATGGTTTTGGATCTGTGACTATGATCACAGGAAGCTTCGGCTTTTTTGTTGCGGCAAAAGCGGTGCGTAAATATCTAGATAAAAAACAACGCTCACAAGCTTAGTTTTAGTTAACTAAGCTTTTGTTGTGCCATGGTTTGTATTTTATCAACCATAGCTTTAATACCATTACCACGTGATGCGCTTAAGTGGCTTATAAGGCCGAGTTTTTCAAATTCTTCATACGCATTTTTATTCACTACTTGCTCTGGTGTGAGGCCATTGTAAAGCGCTAAAATAATGGCTAATAATCCTTTTACTATACGTGTATCCGAGTCACCAATTACAACAAGTGTATTTTCTGTTAAATCAAATTCAACAAACATCCATACTTTGCTTTCACAGCCAGGTACAAGTGCATCATCGGTTTTCAAAACATCAGCTAAAACAGGTAAAGTTTTTCCTAAAAGCATTATCTCACGATATTTTTGCTGCCAAGCGGGTGCATTTTTTATAGATTCAGTGACTTTGTTAAACGTATTTGTCATGAGTTATCCTAATTAATTCTATTAAAGTGACGTTTAGTCCAGTAAAGCGATACACTTTTTGAGTGAATCAATGAATATATCTACATCTTCATAGGTATTATAAAAACAAAAGCTCGCTCTTAGCGTTCCATTAAGCCCTAAATGTGTCATTAATGGCTGTGTACAATGGTGTCCACTCCTCACTGCAACCCCGTACCCGTCAAGTAAAGTTGCCAAATCATAAGGATGTTCATCATTTAAATTGAAACAGAGTGTACCAATATTGTCATATAGGTTGCTATATATTGTAATACCATCGACCTTTACCAATTCTTGAGCTGCATAGCTAAACAATTTTTGCTCATACTGCTGAATTTTTGCGTGATTTAACTCATTTAAATAGTCTAATGCGGCACCGAAACCTAAAACTCCAGAGATATTTGGTGTTCCAGTTTCAAATTTTGCAGGCGCAGGACGATAAGTACTGTGAGTTAAGTACACTTTATCGATCATTTCCCCACCTGATTGGTAAATATCAAGGGTATTTAATTGCTCATATCGACCATAAAGCACACCTAATCCTGTTGGGCCGAGCATTTTATGGCTTGAGCAGACATAAAAGTCACAGTCTAATTCACGTAAATCGGGTTTTAAATGCAGTGCACCTTGTGCTCCATCGACTAATACAAGAGAATTGACGTCTTTTGCAGCTCTAATTAGTGGTTTTAAATCGGTAATATTACCCAGTGTGTTAGATGCTTGTGTAATAGCTAATAGGGCAGGCTTAGTTTTTTTTATATATTCACAGCATTCTTTGGTGTTCAGCGTGCCATTTTTATTAAGTGGAAGTGCTATTAATTTAGCACCCGTTTGTTGACTTACTATTTGCCAAGGCACTATGTTTGCATGATGCTCAAGCGGAGATATCATGATGGTATGACTTTCATTGAAGCGTTTTTTTAATCCGTTAGCGACCAAATTAATGGCTTCTGTAGCGCCTTTAGTCCATACAATCTCTTTACTATACACATTAAAATACTGTGCAGTTTTATCCCGTACTTGTTCGTATGAATAAGTGGCTTGCTCGCTAAGTGTATGGCGTCCACGGTGTACATTAGCGTTTTGAAACGTATAGAATTCAGTAATTGTATCTATAACTGATTGAGGCTTTTGTGAAGTTGCTGCTGAGTCTAAATAAACAAGCGGGCAGCCGTTTATTGTTTGATTTAATGTTGGGAAGTCGTTTCTAATTTTATTTATATCAAACTTTAAATCAAGCATGGCTCATCTACATAGTGTTTTAAGGCAGGAATTGTAATCGGTTTATGATAATTCTCAAGTGTTGTTAATAAAAAAGGCCGCAAAATGCGGCCTTTTTAAACTAACCAGCGTAATTAACGCTTGTCAGTTGATACGTAGTCACGTTGAGTGTAACCAGTATAAAGTTGACGAGGACGGCTGATCTTATGACCAGGCTGAGATAGCATCTCATCCCAGTGAGTGATCCAACCAACAGTACGTGCCATTGCAAAGATTACAGTGAACATGCTTGTTGGAATACCAATCGCTTTTAAGATAATACCAGAGTAGAAATCTACATTAGGGTATAGTTTTTTCTCTACAAAGTACGGGTCTTCAAGCGCTATTTGCTCAAGCTTCATAGCAATATCAAGAAGTGGATCTTGGATATTCAGCTCAGCTAAAACTTCGTGACACGTTTGACGCATTACTGTAGCTCGTGGGTCAAAGTTTTTGTAAACACGGTGTCCAAAGCCCATAAGGCGGAACGGGTCAGCTTTATCTTTAGCTTTAGCTACGTATTCATCAATACGGTCAACAGAGCCAATCTCTTCTAACATGTTTAAACATGCTTCATTAGCGCCGCCGTGAGCAGGTCCCCATAAAGATGCAATACCAGCTGCAATACATGCATACGGGTTAGCACCAGATGAACCAGCAAGACGAACTGTTGAAGTTGATGCATTTTGTTCATGATCTGCATGAAGCATAAAGATTTTATCCATTGCTTTTGCAGTTACAGGATTAACTTTGTATTCTTCAGCAGGTACAGAGAACATCATGTGTAAGAAGTTTTCTGCGTAGCTTAAATCGTTACGTGGGTATACAAACGGTTGGCCGATATTTGTTTTGTAAGCCATTGCCGCGATTGTTGGTAACTTAGCGACAAGCTTAACTGCGCTTGTTTTACGTTGTTCAGCATCAGTAATATCAAGGTCTTCATGATAGAAAGATGATAATGCACCCACTACACCACAAAGCATTGCCATTGGGTGAGCGTCGAAGCGGAAACCTTGGAAAAAGTTAGCAATCTTCTCATCAAGCATAGTGCTTGTAGTGATTTCATTCTTAAAAACTTCATATTGTTCTTTAGAAGGTAACTCACCATTTAAAAGTAAGTAACAAAGTTCAATGTAATTTGAGTCTTCAGCTAATTGCTCAATTGGGTAACCACGGTGAAGTAGTACACCTTTACCACCATCAATATAGGTGATTGCAGATTCACAAGAACCAGTCGACATGAAACCTGGGTCATAAGTAAAGTGACCGTGTGAACCTAACGTACGTACGTCGATTACATCTTGGCCAGCAGTGCCTTGATAAATTGGAAGTTCGATTGGATCTAGTCCATCAATTTGGACTGTGGCTTTTTTATCTGCCATCGTTATGTATCTCCTATTAAGATATCTATTCTGATTTTTAGATTTTAAAGTTCTGAAATCTGTTTTAAGCACATCTTTTCATTTTAACGTGAAAGAGGGGGTTAAAGTCAATTTTTATAAACATTATGCATATATGTATAATAAATATTCGGTATTAATTAAATATAATACTATTGGCTAATTCGCAAACATCTCTAAATAAACAAGAATTGTAAAAAGCCCTGTGGGTATATATACTAACGGTGGTTTTAAACCGTATTGTATTTGGGTAAACATATTCTTAACAGCTTAAAATTTACAGGTTTGTGAACTTTAATTGTTTTGGTACGTTTATTTTGATAGTTCCATCAGTAATATTTGGTGGGTTTTTAGAAAAACAAGTAGATGAGCTCCACTGTGAGCAAGATGGGCAAGTAACTGTGAAAAAGCAAAGACCTGTAAATCTAGATCTAACAACTATATCTATGCCGGCAACGGCTAAAGCTTCAATTTTTCACCGCGTCACCGGTGTTGCATTATTTTTTGCTTTAACGTTTGTCATTTGGGCTTGGTCTGAGTCTCTCTCTTCAGCTGAAAGTTTTGAATTCGTCAAGGGTCTGTTTAACGGATTCATTGCCAAATTTATAGCTTGGGGCACTGTTTCTGTATTAGGTTATCACCTTATTGGTGGTATCCGTCATATGATTATGGATATGGGACATTGGGAAGAACTTGAATCAGGTAACCTCAGCGCTAAAGTTTCAATGGCTCTTGGTGTTGTGTTTGCCGTATTGGCAGGGGTGTGGATATGGTTTTAAATCAAGCAACTCTAAAACGTGATGGTGTACAAGATTTCGTATCTTTACGTACCACGGCATTAATAATCAGCGCTTACGCGATTTTTATTATCGGCTATTTTTTAGCGACGCCAGAAGTCACTTTCGAAGCCTGGACAGGCCTCTTCTCTAACCTAGCAATGAAAGGGTTTACGTTAATTACCCTTGTTTGCATTATGGTTCATACCCGCATTGGCCTTTGGCAAGTTCTTACAGACTATGTTAAGTGCGCAAAGCTTCGTGCAGTTTTAGGTTTTGTATTAAACCTAATGGCCGTTGCTTACGTAGCTATTGGTCTAATCGTATTATGGGGTGTTTAAGTGAAATATTCTGTTCGTGAATTTGACGCCGTAGTAATTGGTGCAGGTGGTGCAGGTATGCGCGCTGCTTTAGCAATTACAGAATCTGGCAAAACGTGTGCATTAATATCTAAAGTATTTCCAACGCGCTCACACACTGTATCTGCTCAAGGCGGTATTACGGTTGCGCTTGGTAATTCACACGAAGATAACTGGGAATGGCATATGTATGATACCGTTAAAGGTTCCGATTTCATCGGTGACCAAGACGCTATTGAATACATGTGTCAAACTGGCCCAGAAGCTATTACTGAACTAGAAAACATGGGTTTACCATTTTCTCGTTTTGAAAATGGCCGTGTTTACCAACGTCCTTTAGGTGGTCAATCGAAAAACTTTGGTGGTGAACAAGCCGCACGTACTGCAGCTGCTGCTGACCGTACGGGCCATGCTTTATTACACCTTCTTTATCAACAAAACGTTAAAAACAAAACAAATGTATTCTCTGAATGGTATGCACTTGATTTAGTTAAAAACGATAATGGTGATGTAGTAGGGTGTACTGCAATTGAGATTGAGACAGGTGAAGTTACCTTCTTCAAATCTAAAGCAGTTGTATTAGCTACTGGTGGTGCAGGTCGTATATTTGCATCAACCACTAATGCTCACATTAACACTGGTGACGGTGTTGGTATGGCAACACGTGCTGGTATTTCTATGCAAGACATGGAAATGTGGCAGTTCCACCCAACGGGTATTGCAGGTGCTGGTACGCTAGTAACTGAAGGTTGTCGTGGTGAAGGCGGTTATCTTTTAAATAAAGATGGCGAGCGCTTCATGGAACGTTACGCTCCAAACGCAAAAGACTTAGCGTCTCGCGACGTTGTTGCACGTTCAATGATGACTGAGATCCGTGAAGGGCGTGGCTGTGATGGTCCTTGGGGTCCACATCTTAAGTTAAAACTTGACCACTTAGGTGAAGAAACACTTAACTTACGTCTTCCTGGCGTATGTGACCTTGCTAAAACATTTGCTCACGTTGACCCTGCAAAAGAGCCAATTCCAGTAATTCCAACTTGTCATTATATGATGGGTGGTGTTCCTACTAATGTAAATGGACAAGCGCTACAAATCGATGTTCAAGGCAACGAAACAGTAGTTCAAGGTTTATTTGCAGTAGGTGAGATTGCCTGTGTATCTGTACATGGTGCAAACCGCTTAGGTGGTAACTCATTACTAGATTTAGTTGTGTTTGGTCGTGCTGCGGGTAACTTCTTAGGTAAGTACCTAAATGACGTTGAAATATCTAAAGCTGCTTCAGAATCAGATTTAGAAGCGTCTCTTGCACGTTACAATCGTTGGGAAAACTCAACGGCTGGCCAAGGTGAAGATCCAGTTCAAATCAAAAAAGACCTACAACAATGTATGCAGCTTAACTTCTCGGTATTCCGTGAAGGTGACTCAATGGCTGCAGGTCTTCAAGAACTTAAAGAAATTCGCGAACGTCTGCAACATGCTCGTCTTGATGATAAATCATCAGACTTCAACACGCAGCGTATCGAATGTCTTGAACTAGACAACTTAATGGAAACAGCTTACTCAACTGCAGTAGCTGCAAACTTCCGTACAGAAAGCCGTGGTGCACATTCTCGCTTTGACTTCCCAGATCGTGATGACGAAAACTGGTTATGTCACTCAGTATTCAATCCTGTAACGGATGAAATGAGCAAGCGTGATGTAAACTATGCGCCTAAAACGCGTGAAGCTTTCCCACCTAAAGCACGTGTTTACTAGGAGATAGACGATGGCACAAGTACAATTTTCAGTTTATCGTTATAATCCAGATGTTGACAACGCTCCTCGTATGCAAGAATACACCTTGCAAACAGAGGAAGGTCACGACATGATGGTGTTGGATGCACTTATTCTTCTAAAAGAACAAGATCCTACATTATCTTTCCGTCGTTCATGCCGTGAAGGTGTGTGTGGATCTGATGGTGTTAACATGAATGGTAAAAATGGTTTAGCATGTATTACTCCTTTATCTACGCTACAAAAAAATGGCAAAGGTAAAATAGTAGTACGTCCACTACCAGGTTTACCTGTGGTCCGTGACCTTGTTATTGACATGAGTCAGTTCTACACTCAGTACGAAAAAGTTAAACCTTATTTAATTAATGATCAGCCTGCAGCAGGCGAACGTCTTCAAACTATTGAAGAACGTGATAAATTAGACGGGTTATATGAGTGTATTTTGTGTGCATGTTGTTCAACATCGTGTCCTTCGTTCTGGTGGAATCCAGACAAGTTCATTGGTCCAGCAGGCCTTCTTCATGCTTACCGTTTCTTGGCTGATAGCCGAGATACAGCAACTGAAGAACGTTTAGCGGATTTAGACGATGCGTTCAGTGTGTTCCGTTGTCACAGTATCATGAACTGTGTTAGCGTTTGTCCTAAGGGTCTTAATCCGACCAAAGCAATTGGACAAATCAAATCTATGTTACTAAACCGAGCGGTTTGATAGCTTAGTAAAGGTAAGATGGCTAATATTAAAATTATATTAGCCATCTTGTTATAATAACTATTAATTTCTGCGCTAAAAAAAAGGGCTTATAAATGCACGAAGGTGTGATGAAGGCATGGCTAGAATCTTCACATTTAAACGGCGGCAACGTTGCTTATGTAGAAGAGCTTTATGAAGCGTATTTAGACGATGCGACTTCTGTGCCAGACGAATGGCGAGAAGTGTTTGAACAATTACCTAAAGTTGATGGTGTGGATGTTGAAGTAAAACATTCAGAGGTTCGAGCACAGTTTGCACAGCTTGCTAAAAACAAGCATAGAGAAGTAGTGGTAGCAGAGGGTAGTGGCGGTGACCTTAAACAGGTTAAAGTTCTACAACTTATTAATGCTTTCCGTTTTCGAGGACACCAAAATGCAAACCTAGATCCATTAGGCATTTGGCAGCGAGAACGTGTACGAGATTTAGAGCTAGAGTACCACGACTTATCTTCAAGTGATTTTGACCGCGAGTTTAACGTAGGATCGTTTGCCGTTGGGCGCGATACTATGCCTTTAGGTGAATTATACCAAGCTCTGAAAACTACTTATTGTGGTTCGGTTGGCGCTGAGTATATGCACATCACATCAACAGAGGAAAAACGTTGGTTACAACAACGTCTTGAATCTGTCCAGTCTAGACCTAAATTCTCAAAAGATGAAAAGCTTCGTATCCTGAAAGGGCTTACAGCAGCTGACGGTCTTGAAAAATATTTAGGCTCAAAGTTTCCAGGTGCTAAACGTTTTTCACTTGAAGGTGGTGATGCGTTAGTTCCAATGCTTAAAGAGCTTATTCACCGTGCTGGTGAAAGCGGCCAACAAGAAGCTGTTATTGGTATGGCTCACCGCGGTCGTTTAAATGTTCTTGTGAACGTACTTGGTAAAAACCCATCAGAGTTATTTGATGAATTTGCTGGTATTCACAAAGAAACATTAAGTTCTGGTGATGTTAAGTATCATATGGGTTACTCGTCTGATTTTGCTACCAAAGGTGGCAATGTACATATGGCGCTTGCTTTTAACCCATCACATCTTGAAATTGTTAATCCAGTAGTTATGGGCTCTGTGCGTGCTCGTCTTGATCGCTTAGGTGACAGCTCTGGTATTAAAGCATTACCAATTACAATCCATGGTGACTCTGCGATTGCTGGTCAAGGTGTTGTACAAGAAACGTTTAATATGTCACAAACTAACGCGTTTAGCTGTGGTGGTAGTATTCGTATTGTTGTTAACAACCAAGTAGGTTTCACAACCTCGAAGCAAGATGACGTTCGTTCAACGCCATACTGTACTGACATTGCTAAAATGGTCCAGTCTCCTATCTTCCATGTTAATTCAGATGATCCTGAAGCAGTTGCATTTGTTACTCAAATTGCACTTGATTTTAGAAATCAGTTTAAGCGTGATGTAGTAATCGATTTAGTCTGTTATCGTCGCCATGGTCACAATGAAGCTGATGAGCCTAATGCAACTCAGCCTGTTATGTACCAAAAAATCAAAAAACATCCAGTGCCGCGTTTAATCTATGCAGATCAACTTATTGCTGAAGGTTCTTTCTCTGAACAAGAAATTAAAGCGCTCGCTGATGAATATCGTGATGCATTAGATGAAGGTAACTGTGTTGTTTCTGAAATACAGCCAGAGACTTCACATTCTTCTGATTGGGCAAAGTATGTTGGTCATGAATGGGACGTTGAGTATGATGCTAGCGTACCTTTAGAAGAGCTTAAGGCTCTTGGTGAGAAGATAGCTTCTTACCCAGAGCAGTATAAAGCACAGTCACGCGTTAAAAAGATCTATGACGACCGTAAACTAATGGCTTCTGGAGAGAAACCACTTGATTGGGGTATGGCTGAAACGCTTGCTTATGCAACAATTGCAACTGAAGGTACTGATATTCGTTTAACGGGTCAGGATTCAGGACGTGGTACTTTTTTCCACCGTCATGCAGTAGTTCATAGCCAATCAGACGGCGCTACTTATACGCCACTTCAACACTTGAGTGAAGACCAAGGTACTTTTCAAATATTTGACTCTGTTCTTTCTGAAGAAGCTGTTGTTGCCTTTGAATATGGTTATGCAACTGCGGAGCCAACTTCATTACTACTTTGGGAAGCTCAATTTGGTGATTTTGCCAATGGCGCTCAAGTAGTATTTGACCAATTTTTAAGTTCTGGTGAGCAAAAATGGGGCCGTTTATGTGGTCTTACAATATTGTTACCTCATGGTTACGAAGGTCAAGGTCCAGAGCATAGTTCAGCACGCCTAGAGCGTTTCTTACAACTATGTGCTGATCACAATATGCAAGTATGTGTTCCTTCAACGCCAGCGCAAGTTTACGCTATGCTTCGTCGTCAATCAGTTCGACCACTTCGTCGTCCATTGATTGTTATGACGCCTAAGTCACTACTTCGTCATCCGCTTGCTACTTCATCACTTGAAGAGCTTTCACACGGTGTTTTCCATAATATGATTGACGAAATCGATGATATTAAGCCAGAGAAAGTAGAGCGAGTTGTATTTTGTAGCGGTAAAGTTTACTACGAGCTATTACAAGAACGTCGTAAGCTTGAGCAAGATAATATTGCAATTGTACGTGTTGAACAGTTATACCCGTTCCCACACGATGAAATGCAAACAATTATAGAGCGTTACCAACACGTAACTGATTTTGTTTGGTGTCAAGAAGAGCCACAAAACCAAGGCGCATGGTACTGTTCACAACATCACTTTATTGATGCAATCCCACAAGGTGCTAAATTAAAATATGCAGGTCGTAAAGCCTCTGCATCGCCAGCGTGTGGTTACATGTCAGTACATACTAAAGAACAACAAGCGCTCGTAGCCGACGCGCTTACTATAGAAAATAAAGGATAAGCAATGAGCACAGAAATTAAAGTTCCTGTTCTTCCTGAGTCGGTTGCAGATGCTACCGTTGCTACATGGCATGTAAGTGTTGGCGACAAAGTAACTCGCGATCAAAACTTAGTAGACATTGAAACAGATAAAGTGGTTTTAGAAGTGGTTGCACAGCACGACGGTGTAATTACAGAAATATCACAAGAAGAAGGTGCAACCGTACTTGGCGATCAAGTTATGGGTTTACTTGGTGATGCTGATGCAGCGCCAGCAAGTGAAGGTTCAACTAAAGAAGAATCAGCACCAGCTAAATCAGAAGACGCGCCAGCGGCGCAATCAGCACCAGCATCAGAAGGTAAAGAAGTGGACATTAAAGTACCTGTACTTCCAGAATCAGTTGCAGACGCAACAATTGCTACATGGCATGTACAACCAGGTGACGCGGTAACACGCGACCAAAACTTGGTAGATATTGAAACAGATAAAGTTGTTCTTGAAGTAGTAGCTCAAGAAGATGGCATCATGGGTGATATCATTCACGGCGAAGGCGATACTGTATTAGGCGAGCAAGTAATTGGTTCGGTTAAAGCAGGCGGTGCACCAGCGGCACCAGCTGCAAAAGCAGACTCTGCGCCAGCAGCAGATTCAAGCGAAAGTTCAGATGTGTTAACACCATCAGTTCGTCGTTTAATCGCTGAGAAAGGCTTAGACGCTTCTAAGATTAATGGCACGGGTAAAAATGGTCGTGTAACTAAAGAAGACGTTGATACTTTCTTAAAAGCGCCAGCGCCAGCGGCTAAAAAAGCAGAAGCTTCTGCTCCAGCAGCACCGATGGGCGATCGTACTCAAAAACGTGTTCCTATGACCCGTTTACGTAAAACGATTGCAACACGTCTTCTTGAAGCTAAAAACTCAACTGCAATGTTAACAACATTCAACGAAGTGAACATGGAACCAATCATGAGCCTTCGTAAGCAGTACCAAGAAGTGTTTGAAAAGCGTCATGGGATTCGTTTAGGTTTCATGTCTTTCTACGTGAAAGCGGTAACTGAAGCACTTAAGCGTTTCCCAGATGTTAACGCATCAATCGATGGTGACGATATTGTCTACCATAACTATTTTGATATCAGCATTGCAGTATCTACTCCACGTGGTCTAGTTACTCCAGTACTTAAAGATTGTGACAAATTATCTGTTGCTGAAATCGAAAAAGGTATTCGTGAGTTAGCACTTAAAGGTCGTGATGGTAAGCTTACGCTTGCTGATATGACCGGTGGTAACTTCACTATTACTAACGGTGGAGTATTTGGTTCATTACTATCTACACCTATCATTAACTTGCCACAATCTTCGATTTTGGGTATGCATAAAATCCAAGACCGTCCTATGGCTGTAAATGGTAAAGTTGAAATACTTCCTATGATGTATTTAGCACTTTCTTATGACCACCGCATTATTGATGGTAAAGAATCTGTTGGTTTCTTAGTGACTATTAAAGAGTTGCTTGAAGATCCAACTCGCTTATTGCTAGATGTTTAATCTAGTTGTATGAAATGTAAGCTGTGAATGAACATTCACAGCTTTTTTTTTGCGCCTTTGGTCTTACTGGGGTTTTCATGTTAAGCCTTGGGATCTATACTAGGTGCGCAATTTGGGATAGTTGTTTATTTGAAAAAATATTCAGCTCTTTTAGTATAAAAAATTGGATAAAGCATCATGAATTTGCATGAGTATCAGGCAAAACAACTTTTTGCCGAATATGGTTTACCAGTTTCTCAAGGTTTCGCTTGCGATACACCTGAAGAAGCTGCAGCAGCTGCTGAAAAAATCGGCGGTGATATGTGGGTTGTTAAAACTCAGGTTCACGCAGGTGGACGTGGTAAAGCTGGCGGTGTAAAGCTAGTTAAAACTATCGACGAAGTAAAAGCGTTTGCAGCTAACTGGTTGGGTAAAAACCTAGTTACTTACCAAACAGACGAGAAAGGCCAGCCAGTAGCTAAAATTTTAGTTGAAAGCTGTACTGACATTGCTAACGAATTGTACCTAGGTGCAGTAGTTGACCGTGCATCTCGCAAAGTAGTTTTCATGGCGTCTACTGAAGGCGGCGTTGAAATTGAAACTGTTGCAGAAGAAACACCTGAGCTTATCCACAAAGCTGAAATCGATCCACTAGTGGGTCCACAGGCTTTCCAAGCACGTGAGCTAGGCTTCAAATTGGGTCTTAACCCAGTACAAATGAAGCAGTTTGTTAAGATCTTTATGGGTCTTGGTAAAATGTTCACTGATTTTGATTTCGCACTACTTGAAATCAACCCGTTAGTAATCACAGACGAAGGTAATCTTCACTGTCTTGACGGCAAAATCGGTATCGATGGTAATGCACTTTACCGTCAACCTAAAATCCGTGAGTTCCACGATCCATCTCAAGAAGATGCACGTGAAGCACACGCAGCAAGCTTCGAACTTAACTACGTTGCTCTAGATGGCAATGTTGGTTGTATGGTTAACGGTGCAGGCCTAGCGATGGGTACTATGGACATCGTAAACCTACATGGCGGCAAACCGGCTAACTTCCTAGATGTTGGTGGCGGCGCGACTAAAGAACGTGTTTCTGAAGCATTCAAAATCATTCTTTCTGACGACAATGTTAAAGCTGTTTTAGTAAACATCTTTGGCGGTATTGTACGTTGTGACATGATTGCTGAAGGCATCATTGGTGCAGTTAAAGAAGTTGGCGTAACCGTACCAGTTGTTGTACGTTTAGAAGGTACTAATGCTGAATTAGGTCGTGAAGTTCTTAAGAACTCTGGTCTAGATATCATTGCTGCTGAATCACTAACAGACGCTGCTGAGAAAGTTGTTGCTGCTGCGGAGGGCAAATAATGTCTGTATTAATCAATAAAGATACAAAAGTTATCTGTCAAGGTTTCACTGGTGGCCAAGGTACTTTCCACTCAGAGCAAGCGCTTGAGTACGGTACACAAATGGTTGGTGGTGTTAGCCCGGGTAAAGGCGGTCAAACGCACCTTGGTCTTCCTGTATTCAACACAGTTCGTGATGCTGTTCAAGAAACTGGCGCAACAGCTTCAGTTATTTATGTACCAGCTCCTTTCTGTAAAGATGCAATCTTAGAAGCTATCGATGCTGGCATCGAGCTGATTGTTTGTATCACTGAAGGTATCCCTACACTTGATATGGTTGATGTTAAAATCAAACTAGATCAAACAGGTACTCGTATGATCGGTCCTAACTGTCCAGGTGTTATCACTCCTGGTGAGACTAAGATTGGTATCATGCCTGGTCATATCCACAAACCTGGTAAAGTAGGTATTGTTTCTCGCTCTGGTACTTTAACGTACGAAGCAGTTAAGCAAACTACTGATGCTGGTTTTGGTCAGTCTACGTGTGTTGGTATTGGTGGTGATCCAATTCCAGGTACTAACTTTATCGACGTTCTAGAAATGTTCGAAAAAGATCCACAAACTGAAGCAATCGTAATGATTGGTGAAATTGGTGGTACTGCAGAAGAAGAAGCTGCAGAGTACATCAAAGCAAACGTAACTAAACCTGTAGTATCTTACATTGCTGGTGTTACTGCACCAGAAGGTAAGCGTATGGGTCACGCTGGCGCAATCATTGCCGGTGGTAAAGGTACTGCTGATGAGAAATTTGCTGCATTAGAAGCTGCGGGCGTAAAAACTGTACGTTCACTTGCTGATATCGGTAAAGCACTTAAAGAGAAAACAGGCTGGTAATCGCTTGTTTCCTTTAAAAAGGCCCGCATATGCGGGCCTTTTTGTTATTAGCTGAAAATTTAAAACGGGTAACTAATATGCTGGAAGAAACGTAAAGATAAATCTTGTCGCTGCTTATTTATGGCTAGCTCATTGCACAGAGAATGAATTGTTTTTTCCACTTGGTTCATAAATCGACCGTACCCCATTTCATGTTTATCCTGTTGCGTAGCAACCACTACAAAATGTAGGGTCTCTACTAGTTTATTTGCCTCATAAAAATACTTAATCTGATTTTCATTAGAGTCAATATCAAAACTTAATTTTTGAAGTTCTGCATTGCCTTCACTTTTATCAATTTTACTGTTTCGTATAATAGGTGTTGCGCCATTAGCAACCATAGCGCCATGATTCAGGTTGTTATTTTGACACGCACGTATAAATGAGTAGGCAAAGTAGTCATAAAATTTAGCATAGTCATTTGTGTTCATTAGTGTTTGAAATTGCGTTTTAATAGCGCGCGAAACCGGTATAGTAAAAGTCGCGTAAGTCATCTCTGCGTAATCATTGGGTATGCTGCATTGTCTTGACTGATAGCGAGGGAAAAGGCTTCTTAATTTGTAACCATAGCTTTCCTTATTGCCTTTTTCTTTAGCAAATAGGTCATATGTTAAGTGTTGATGATCGCGAAGTTTAAACTGGGATTGATTTACTAAAAGTTGTTCTTGTAGAGTGTTTAAGACTTTTTGAACTTTATTATGAAATTCTGCAGAGTTGGCTCGTAAATCATCGCCTGTAGCTAAAAATAGAATACGTATTTTTTTACTCTGTGTACCTTCAGTGTAATAAATCTTATGCGCTTCATGATAGCAAGGGTTATAAAAAAAGAGCATCTGTTTATCTGTCTCAAACTGATAAGACTCATCATTAAACCTTACAACGGGCAATTTATCATTCGCTAATAAGTGCACATTATGAAGCTCATACTCATCGCAAGAAGCAAACAGTTGGCGCGCAACACGTTCATAGCAACAATTTATATTACTAAAGCTTTTGTAAAAATCCTGATTTGGGGTGACTTCTGCTAAAAGGTAGTGGTTTGCGCGTGCGTTAGTTGGAATATATACACGATGTTGATTAAGTGTAGCCATCTTCGAATCCTTATAAAGTAGGTTATTTTGCTACTATAATTGGCTTTGATGACTTAAATATTGCGCTAAAACAAATTTTATTCATAAACAAGAGTTAAGCTGAATTAAAGTTAAGTAATATCTAAAATAAACCTTAATCTATTGCTGTATGTTAGTGTATGTTTTTGTAATAATGCATTAGTTTTGTTATTACGTAATATTTAGAGGACTGCACTCCTATGGCGGAAACTGAGAATCGCCCAAGTAACTTTATTAGAACCCGAATTGATGAAGACTTATCAAGTGGAAAACATGCCACTACGCATACACGTTTCCCACCTGAACCAAATGGCTTTTTGCATATTGGTCATGCCAAATCAATTTGTTTAAATTTTGGCATCGCAAAAGATTACAATGGTTTATGTAACCTACGTTTCGACGATACAAACCCAGAAAAAGAAGATATTAACTACGTTAATTCTATAAAAGAAGATGTTCAGTGGTTAGGTTTCAATTGGGATGGTGATATAAAGTATTCTTCTAATTATTTTGATACTTTATATGGCTACGCTGTTGAGTTAATTGAAAAAGGTTTAGCGTACGTTTGTTTTTTAACAGCAGATCAAGCACGTGAATATCGTGGCACATTAAAAGAGCCAGGTAAAAACAGCCCATACAGAGATACTTCAGTTGAAGAAAACCTAGCGTTATTTGAAAAAATGCGTGCTGGCGAATTCAAAGAAGGTGAATGTGTCTTGCGTGCAAAAATTGATATGGCAAGCTCATTTATGGTGCTTCGCGATCCAATTATTTACCGTGTACGTTTTGCTCATCATCATCAAACAGCAGACAAGTGGTGCATTTATCCAATGTATGACTTTACGCACTGTATTTCTGATGCGCTAGAGGGCATTACACATTCGTTATGTACATTAGAATTCCAAGATAACCGTCGTTTATACGATTGGGTACTTGATAACATTAGTTTAGAGTGTCATCCACAACAAATTGAGTTTTCACGCTTAAACCTTGAATACACTATTATGTCAAAGCGTAAGCTAAGCGACTTAGTGGTAAACAATTTTGTTGAGGGCTGGGATGACCCACGTATGCCTACAATTGCAGGTTTACGTCGCCGTGGTTATACACCTGGCTCAATTCGTGAGTTTTGTTTGCGCATTGGTGTAACAAAGCAAGAGAATATGGTTGAAATGGGCATGCTTGAAGCGTGTATCCGTGAAGATTTAAACGAAAATGCACCGCGTGCAATGGCCGTACTCGATCCTGTTAAAGTTGTTATTGAAAACTACGATGCAGACAAGGTTGAGGTTTTATCTGTGGCCAATCACCCAAATAAAGAAGAAATGGGTCGCCGTGATGTACCATTTACTCGTGAAATCTATATAGAACGAGAAGATTTTAAAGAAGAAGCGAATAACAAATTCAAACGTTTAGTGCTTGATAAAGAAGTACGTTTACGTGGTGCTTATGTTATTAAAGCACAGCGTGTTGAAAAAGACGAAAACGGCGAAATCACAACTATTTTCTGTACTTACGATGCTGAAACACTTGGTAAAAATCCAAGTGACGGACGTAAAGTAAAAGGTGTTATTCATTGGGTTTCAGTACCAGAGTCTATTACCGCAGAAGTTCGTTTATACGATCGTTTGTTTAGTGTGCCAAACCCAGCAGCCGCTGATGAGTTTGAAACAACATTAAATCCTGAGTCACTGGTTGTTTTATCAAACGCTAAATTAGAGCCATCGCTTGCCAATTCACAAGCAGAGCAGGGCTTTCAGTTTGAGCGTACAGGTTATTTCTCTCGTGATTCTAAATCAGAGAACGTTGTATTTAACCAAACAGTGGGTCTTCGCGATTCATGGTCTAAAACTCAAAAGTAATATCTAAAAAACCTGAACTCTGGATAATAAATCTATCTCGAGCAACTATTTTCAGCGCTAACTGCGTTGAATTTACTTGCAATAGGCCAGCTATTGACGCGTGAATTCGCCTTGTTTTCACTTAAAATCTCTGGCTAGAGAAAATAAATTTAAATATCACCATGATTCAATACGTTGGTAAATCTCTTAACCAGAGTTCAGGTTTAATATCCCCAGTTTTTACTGGGTATGTTTATTACAAGCGTATTTTAGACACAAAAAAACCTGCACTTAGCAGGTTTTTTATTGCTTTTTAAAAGCGGTATTAGCTGTTAGCGTCGCTAAACTCTTTACACGCTACTTTATCATTACACTCACCGTATAAATATAAAGAGTGGTTTGTAAGTGTAATACCATTTTCTTCAGAAATTTCAAGTTGGCGACGTTCAATCATTTCATCTTCAAACTCTACCACTTTGCCACATTTCAAACATACTAAATGATCGTGGTGTGTGCTCCCAGAAAGTTCAAATACTGATTTGCCACCTTCAAAGTGATGACGGCTTACAATACCCGCATCATCAAATTGGTTAAGTACGCGGTATACAGTTGCAAGACCAATTTCTTCGCCTAAATCCAAAAGAATTTTGTAAACATCTTCAGCGCTGATGTGTTGGTTATCTGGAGATTGTAAAATCTCTAATATTTTAATACGCGGTAAAGTTACTTTTAAACCGGCTTTTTTAAGTTCCAAGTTATGATCAGTCATTAAATCTGTCTCAATTTTATTTGGTTATACTAGACATCTTGCAAAGATGTACACGACACATTAGCAACAAACAGGATAACGTGCCTAAGCGTTAAGTGCAAAGAACAATTGATTTATATTGCCACTAAAGCTTAAAACGCTAACTGTTTGATAATTATTTAAACAGTTAGCGATATATGCAGTAAATTAGTCAGCTAATTCACTTAAACACATTTCTTCATATACTTGAGCAGACCATGCTTTAACACGTTGTTCTGTAAGCTCTGGTTGGCGGTCTTCGTCGATACCCAAACCTACAAAATGTTTATCATCAGCCATGCCTTTAGATGCTTCAAAGTCATAGCTTTCACTCGGCCAATGACCAACCACAATAGCGCCACGCTCAGTAACGATATCGTTGATCATGCCCATAGCATCTAAAAAGTACTCAGCGTAATCTTCTTGGTCTCCACAACCAAAAATAGCGACAAGTTTACCTTCAAAGTCTACTTCTTCAAGCTCTGGGAAAAAATCATCCCAGTCACATTGTGCTTCGCCGTAGTACCAAGTAGGGATACCGAATAAGATCAAATCAAATTCAGCAATCTCTTCTTTAGAGCTTTTTGCAATATCATGAACAGCCACTAGCTTTTTACCCAATTCTTTTTGGATCATTTTTGCTACGTGTTCTGTGTTACCTGTGTCACTTCCGAAAAAAATGCCTACACTTGCCATGGATTTAAAACCTTTTATGTATCAATAGCCAATCTTTCTTGTAAAATTGTTTCAATCAGCGCACTGCGGCTAATATTTTGTGCATCTGCCATATCACTCAATGCTTGATATAACTGCGATGAAACTTTAAATTCAACACGCTTTAAACCACGTGCTTTATCTCTTTTTATTTGATTACGTTTATTTACCTTTAACTGCATATCCCGTGAAAGGGGATTGGTTTTAGGTCTGCCTGGGCGTTTTTCGTATTCAAATAAATCGAGTGTAGTTCTATCTGTTTCTGACTTCGCCATGCTTAACCTACACCTGCGCCTTGCCAAAATACTTGAATAAGCCCTTTAGCAATAAAGCCCGAACAACCTAAAAAGAGCACGCCCCAGACAATGTATTGTCCGAACTTAGGCACATTGCCACTTTTTAGTACGTCTTTAATTGCCATGCCGATGAATATGAAAATACCGGCTAAGCCAAAATACAACCCTAGGGTATCAAATTCGTTAATTAACTGACTGACCATCAACGTATAACCTTTAAATTAAACGGCGCGTACTATAGCATATAATTATTCATATATTTAGTGCGCAAAATCAAAAACACGCGATTAAAATTACTTTAAACCGCAGTTAAAAAGTCGTTTATCGCTTTATTTACAGCAAGTGGCTTTTGAGCATGAAGCCAATGGCCTGCGCCATGAATTATTTTAGCTTTAGTATTTTTAAAGCGAGCTTTAATTGCAGTACGATGCTCAGGCAAAATATAGTCAGAATCATTACCTTTAATGAAAAGAGTATCGCATGAACAAGAATTATTTTCATTAACATTGGATGTGATTGTAGAATATTTTTCGTCAAGCACATTTAAGTTAAACCGCCATGCAAAATGACCTTCCTCATTTTTAGCGAGACTTTTAAGTAGAAACTGTCGCACTCCCAGTTCTTCTATATAAGGTTGCATAATTACATCAGCTTGCTTTCTATCGTCTATTGACTGCGCTGAAACTGCTTTTAATGCTTGTAATATTTTTGTGTGGCGAGCGGGGTAACTAACAGGTGCTATATCAAGTACAACAAGCTTATTTACAAGTTCAGGATGTGTAAGCGCTAATTCCATTGCCACTTTACCACCCATAGAATGCCCAACTAAATGTGCTTTATCTATGTTCAAATCTGCTAATAACTCAACAATATCTTGAGCCATTGCCGGGTAGTTCATTTCCTTGCTATGCGGTGAAAGTCCGTGGTTGCGTAAATCAACGTTAATAACATTAAAGTGTTCACTTAATGGTTTTGCGATTACATTTAGGTTTTCTAATGATCCAAAAAGCCCATGTATCAAAATAACATTAGGACCTTGCCCTTGTTGCCTGTAATTTAACTGCATACCCGCCTCCTGAAAATTTCGCCATAGTTTGCCGAGCATTGCTCTAAAAAGCAAAAAATACAGCGACTATTTATTAAATTGGGCTTTTGGGCGTTAAATCAACAACAATTAGGTAAATATTAATATGTTTACGGGAGTGCTTGTTGTAACTCGCATTTCTGATTGGTTTGGGTATAATCACACGGGAGAAAAAAATGTGACCCGTAATGACAGGAAGAACATGAAACAAATCGACATAGACGACGAGTTATATCAATATATTGCAAGCAATACGCAAAGTATTGGTGAAAGTGCATCCACTATTTTACGTCGTTTATTAAATCTGAGCGGCGAAAAAATTCAAACCGCAAACCTAGAACTAACTCAAAATAATCAAACTGCGACTACGTCTACCGCCACATTAAAAAGCTCAGAGCCATCTGCTGCTGAGACTGCAAAAAAACAAACGCCTTTAGCTCACGCACCAGTGAAGCAAAAAAGCGATAATGTTTTTAATGTATTAAATAAAGAAGAGCTGGCAATGCAAAAGGGCGTTGTTGGACGCTTTTTGTTTATTTTAAGTGCATTTTACCGCACACATAAAACTGATTTTTCTGCGGTATTAGACATAAAAGGGCGTGACCGTGTTTACTTTGCTACTAGTAAAGAAGCTTTAGTAAACAGCGGGAGTAGTATGAACCCTAAGAACATAACCGATAGTGAATATTGGGTTATGACTAATTCTAATACAACACGTAAAAAAATGATGCTTCATGAAGTTGCTCTTTGCCTTGGATATAGTGCAGAGCAAGCTGAAAAAATTCGCGATTACCTGTAAGGAAATATAATGGCTATTCACTCAGGCGCAGGCAAAACTGCTCCACAATCGGCATTGGTTAATGTACCTAAATTAGTATCTGCGTACTACTTAAACGAACCTGATCTTGAACAAAATCCAGATCATTGTGTTGCTTTTGGTACTTCAGGGCACCGTGGTTGTTCTTACGATGTTAAATTTAACGAGTCACACATTCTAGCGATTACTCAGGCTATTTGTGATTACAGAAAACAAAATGACATATTTGGTCCGTTATTTTTAGGCAAAGACACACACGCATTGAGTGAAGCGGCATTTAACTCGGCTATTGAAGTATTAGTTGCTAACGAAGTGCAAGTGATAACGCAAGAAAACGGTGATTTTACACCAACGCCAGTTATCAGCCACGCTATAGTGAGCCACAATAAACTACACCCAAATGAATTAGCAGACGGGATTGTTGTTACGCCTTCGCATAACCCTCCTGAAGATGGTGGCTTTAAATACAATCCACCTAATGGCGGACCAGCTGATACCGACGTAACTAAGTGGATTGAAGACAGAGCTAATCAACTTTTATTAGAAGATTTAGTTGAAGTTGAGTTATTCCCATTCGCTAAAGCATCGCGTTCGGGCTTTATCCGCTACGAAGATTTAATGACTCCTTATATTGATGACTTAGCAAATATCGTTAATTTAAAAGCAATCAGCGATGCAGGTATTAAAATTGGTATCGATCCACTAGGTGGTTCAGGTATTAATTTTTGGCCAGTCATTGCAAAAAAATATAATTTAGATTTAACCGTAGTTAATGATGTTGTTGATCCACGTTTTGCTTTTATGCCACTTGATAAAGACGGCAAAATTCGTATGGATTGTTCATCACCTTATTCAATGGCAAATCTTATTGCACTAAAAGATGATTTTGATGTGTCTATTGGTAATGACCCTGACTACGATCGTCACGGTATTGTAACGCCAGATGGCTTAATGAATCCAAACCACTTTTTAGCAGTGGCAATCGATTACTTACTTAAACACCGTGATTGGAATGAAACCGTAGAAATTGGCAAAACATTGGTTTCTAGCTCTATGATCGACAAAGTCGCTGCTCGTAACAACCGTAAGGTTAAAGAAGTACCAGTAGGCTTTAAATGGTTTGTTGAAGGCTTAAGCAAAGGCAAGCTTGCCTTTGGTGGCGAAGAAAGCGCAGGTGCTGCATTCCTACGTTTTGATGGCTCTGTATGGTGTACAGATAAAGATGGCTTCATTATGGGTCTATTAGCCGCAGAGATTTTGGCTGTGACAGGTAAAACGCCATCAGTGCTTTATAAAGAATTAGAACAAGAGTTTGGTTCTCCAATTTATAAACGCCTAGATGCACCAGCCACAAGCGGTCAAAAAGCACGTTTAAAAGCATTGAGTGCTTCTGATGTTAAAGCAGATACACTTGCTGGCGAGCCTATTTTGCAAAAATTGACTCATGCACCAGGTAACGATGCCGCCATTGGTGGTTTAAAAGTGGTAACTGAGAACGGCTGGTTTGCAGCGCGTCCATCAGGTACTGAAGATATTTATAAAATATACCTTGAATCATTTAAAGGTGAAGAGCATTTAGCATTACTTGAAAAAGAAGCTAAAAAGCTTGTAGATTCAGTTATAAGCTAACTTAATCTAATAATTTTAAAACGGCTGATTTATTCAGCCGTTTTCGTTTCTATACCTTGTGTATATAAAAATATATTCATAAGAGTCTACTCTCACATTATTTTTTAAGGGCTTATTATATGTCAGCCAATCCATCTTACTTAAATGAATTAAAACACACTGGCGATTTTTTAACGCTTAGTTGCAATAACGAATGGCATTTAGATGCAGGTGAGTTTGTTTTAGATAATGGAACTCGTGTAAATATACACGATACCGGTGTAATCGAGTTTCAACCTGCTGTTACAACGTCAAAAGATGTAGTTTATTCAAGCGCCGTACACGGTAACGAAACTGCGCCAATTGAAATTTGTGATGCACTTATTAAACAAATTATAAAAGGCGAGCTGATACTTAAGCAGCGCGCTTTGTTTATTTATGGTAATCCACAATCAATTAATATTGGCCTGCGTTTTGTAGAAGAAAACTTAAATAGATTATTTAATGGTAACCATACAGTTGAAGGTGTACCAATGAATAATGAGCGTACCCGTGCTGCAAAGCTTGAGCAATACGTAAGCGATTTTTATACACGTGGCGAGCAAGGCAGTAGCCGGTGTCATTACGACTTACACACTGCAATTAGAGGCTCTAAAAACGAAAAATTTGCTGTGTATCCATTTTTACATGGTAAGCCTTGGAAAAAGTCGCAGTTACAATTTTTATTGAGTTGTGGTGTAAATACCGTACTTATGATGAAATCTCCTGCAACAACATTTAGCTATTATTCGTCATTTATACATGGAGCTGATTCATTTACCGTAGAGCTAGGTCAAGTTAAACCATTTGGCCAAAACGACATGGCTCGCTTTGAAAAAACAAAGCAAACCTTAACTGCATTAATTAGTCAAAATGAAGTTGAATATCCTGAATTTAATGCAAACGATTTTGAGTTATTTGCTGTCCATCGCACAATTAATAAAACGCAGGACGATTTTAGTTTTCCTTTTTCTGATAATGCTGAGAACTTTACTGGCTTTGCGAAAGGTGAACTTCTTGCAACCGACGGTGATAAAGCGATTTACGCTGACGTTGAAGGAGAGGCTATTATTTTCCCAAATGCGAGCGTAGCATTAGGGCAAAGAGCACTCCTTACAGTTATTCCAATGGATATTGATAGCAATTTCGTCTAATTAAACTCATCAGACCACTGATGTCTTCAAGTTAACTATATGATTACTATTAATTAAAGTAACCGTATCGTTAACTTGCCACTTATTTAACCTGTATTTGCTTTTGTTTCGTCCCAGATCTGTTGAATAACACTTTACGTTAACGTAAAGTGTTGGCAGCTTTAATTAAAGATAGTGCAGATGTTGCAAAGTTTAACCAGCAGCAATCACCCATAATAATAATTTAAAGGGGCACTGTTTTACCGACAACAAAAGAAGGTAGGTTATGAGTAATCCAAATAACGTATCGCTGAATATTAACCACGAGCTTGAATTTATTGATGGTCAAGCGCTTAATATTCCAACCCTTAGTATTTTAACTGAGGACGGCGACATTCATCCTAGTGCAACCGCACCTGATATTTCAAAACATACCGCTATTAAGTTATATGAAACAATGCGTTTTATACGTTTGTTAGATGAACGTATGCAAGGCGCGCAGCGCCAAGGCCGTGTTAGCTTTTATATGCAATGCCTAGGCGAAGAAGCCGCAGTTACAGCCTCTGCTGCTGCACTTGATCAAGACGATATGATCATGGCTCAATATCGTGAACAGGCAGCACTGCATTATCGTGGCTTTACGCTTGATCAATTTATGAACCAAATGTTTTCAAATGAATTGGATTTAGGCAAAGGTCGTCAAATGCCAATTCACTATGGTTCTAAAGCGCTAAACTACATGACGATCTCATCGCCATTGGGTACGCAAATACCACAGGCAACAGGTTATGCATATGGCCAAAAAATAAAGCACATCGACGCTAAAACAGGCGAGCTTTCCAGCACAATTGATAATGTAACCATTTGTTATTTTGGTGAAGGTGCTGCATCTGAAGGTGACTTTCATGCTGGTTTAAATATGGCAGCGGTTCACAGAGCGCCGGTTATATTTTTTGCACGTAATAACGGTTATGCCATATCTACCCCTGCTGATGAGCAGTTTAAAGGCGATGGTATTGCCTCTCGTGGAGTGGGTTATGGTATTAAAACAATTCGTGTTGATGGCACCGATGCACTTGCTGTGTATGCGGCGACTGAAAAAGCACGCGAAATAGCTTCAACACAAGGTGAACCTGTACTTATTGAATCGATTGCTTATCGTTTAGGAGCGCATTCTACGTCAGACGATCCAAGTGGTTATCGTTCTAAAGATGAAGAGGCGAATCATCAAACGTGTCCTATTGATAAATTTAGAAAATGGCTGGTCAAGCAAGACTGGTTAAACGAAGAAGACGATTTAAAAGCAAAAGAGTCGATTCGTGAAGAAATTTTAGCAGCGCTTAAACGTGCTGAAGTTGTTGCGAAGCCCGCTTTAGAAGAATTGATATCTGACGTTTACGATACACCAATTCCATTATTGCAACGCCAGTACGAGCAACTAAAAGAACATATAAAACAGCATCCAGATGCTTACCCAGTAACCGCAGGGAGAATTAAGTAATGGCTAAAATGAACATGCTCCACGCAATTAACTCTGCTCTGGATATTACGATGAATGAACATCCTCAAGCCTGTATTTTTGGTGAAGATGTTGGTTACTTCGGTGGTGTATTTAGAGCAACATCTGGCTTGCAAGAGAAGTACGGTAAACATCGTGTTTTTAATACGCCTTTAACCGAGCAAGGTATTTTAGGTTTTGCTAATGGTTTAGCGGCTTTTGGTGCGCCTGCATTAGCAGAAATTCAATTTGCTGATTATATTTTTCCAGCGTTTGATCAAATAGTAAATGAAGCCGCTAAGTTTCGTTATCGCAGTGGTAATGAATTTAATGTCGGTAACTTAACTATTCGTACGCCCTATGGCGGTGGCATTGCCGGTGGTTTGTACCATTCACAATCACCCGAAGCGTATTTTGCGCACACACCAGGTTTGAAAGTAGTTGTACCGCGTAACCCTTATCAAGCTAAAGGATTATTACGTGCGTCAATTAAAGACGACAACCCGGTCATATTTTTTGAGCCTAAGCGTTTATATCGTGCATCAATTGGCGAAGTGCCAGAAGAAGATTATAGTATTGAATTAGGCACGGCTGAAGTAGTACAAGAGGGTAGTGATATTACGCTTTTAGCGTGGGGTGCTCAAATGGAAATTATTGAAGATGCAGCAAAGCAAGCAAGCGAGCAAGGTATAAGCTGTGAAGTAATTGACCTTCGTAGTATTTTACCTTGGGATGTTGAAACGATTGCTAAATCGGTTACTAAAACCGGCCGTTTAATCGTGAGTCATGAAGCGCCTATAACCAATGGCTTTGGTGCAGAGATAGCAGCAACAATACAACAAGAGTGTTTCTTGCATTTAGAGTCGCCAATTTTACGTGTATGTGGTCTAGATACCCCATACCCGCTGGCACTTGAAAAAGAATACGTACCGGATGCACTAAAAGTGTTGGCTGCAATTAAACAATCAATGGATTTTTAGGGGTTACCATGGCTAAAGATTTTATATTACCCGATATTGGTGAAGGCATTGTTGAATGCGAAGTAGTTGAGTGGCTAGTACAAGAAGGCGATACCGTATCTGAGGATCAGCCAATTTGCGATGTTATGACAGACAAAGCATTAGTACAAATTCCGGCAGTGCATGATGGTGTAATTTCAAAGTTATATTATCAAAAAGGAGAGATTGCTAAGGTACACGCTCCTTTATTTGCTATGGATGTAGCAGGTGAAAGCATTAGCAATGAAGTAGTACAAGAGCCAGTACAAGCTGGAAATAAAACTAATGATGCAGCTGATGTGGTTGAGGACTTTATATTACCAGATATTGGTGAAGGTATTGTTGAGTGTGAGATTGTTGATTGGTTAGTTGCTGAAGGCGACGAAATAGATGAAGACCAAGCGGTTTGTGACGTAATGACCGACAAAGCATTAGTACAAATTCCGGCAAAATATACAGGCACTGTACAAAAGTTATATTATCAAAAAGGCGAAATAGCCAAAGTACATAGCCCGTTGTTTCAAATGACAATTGCAGGCAGTGCAGTAAAACCAAGTGTTGATATAAACCAAGCGGTCGTAAAGGCTCAAACTAATGCCGTCGCTGAAAAAGTTGCCCCAGTTAAAACAGAGCAAGCTGCTAAAGTTATCAATCAAAAAGCGGTGGCATCGCCTGCGGTTCGTCGTAAAGCACGTGAACTAGATGTTGATTTAACCTGTGTACCAGGTAGTGGTAAAAATGGACGTATTTACAAGCAAGATATTGAAGAGTTTGTAAAAGGCGAAGTGCCAAATACTATTGATACTTCACCGCTTGATAGCGATGCTTCTCAAAGAGCAGTACAAAACCAAACGCAGAATCAAAGCGGTGGCGTAAGAGTCGAGCAAATTAAAGGCATTAAAGCGGCCATGGCCAAGCAAATGGTAGCGTCGGTTTCAACTATTCCGCACTTTACGTTTAGTGATGAAATAGACTTAACGCAGCTTATAGCTTTGCGTAGTTCTTTAAAAGATCAGTACAAAGCACAAGGCGTAAAGCTCACTATGATGCCATTTTTTGTAAAAGCATTGTCGCTAGCAATGAAAGAGTACCCTGTACTTAATTCAAAAGTGAACGATGAATGCTCAGAGCTTACCTATTATAACGATCATAATATCGGTATAGCGGTTGATTCTAAAATTGGCTTGTTAGTGCCTAATATTAAATCGTGCCAGAGTAAGAGCATTGTTGATGTGGCAAATGATTTAACCCGCTTAACTCATTCAGCGCGAGAAGGGCGTGTTGCACCGGATGATTTAAAAGGTGGGACAATTAGCATCTCTAACATTGGTGCGATTGGCGGCACTATTGCGACCCCTATAATTAATAAACCAGAAGTGGCAATTGTTGCGCTTGGTAAATTACAGTATTTACCGCGTTTTGACGAAAGTGGGCAAGTTGTAAGTAAAGCTATTATGCAAGTGAGTTGGTCTGGGGATCATCGTGTTATTGATGGGGGCACTATTGCTCGTTTTAATAATTTATGGAAATCGTACTTAGAAAATCCATCAGCAATGATGATGGCTATGAGTTAATAGCTAAATTGTTAATATGTAATAAAAACCGGCTTTTAGCTGGTTTTTTGTTTTAATTTGAGCTGTTTTTAATTAAGATACAAATGTTACTAAAAAGTAATTAGATTAACCCCGTTAGGGAATATAAAAAATAACACTAAGGAAATTTCATGGAACATTATATGAACGCGTTGCGTAGCTACGCAGATTTTTCAGGCCGTAATCGTCGTAAAGCATATTGGATGTTTATATTATTTAACTTCATTTTTTCAGTAGTTTGTAATGCGATTGATGGTGTACTAGGTACAATGTTCATTGGCTCTATTTATAGCTTAGCGCTATTAATTCCTGGCTTAAGTGCGGGTGCACGTCGTCTTCATGACACAGGCCGTTCAGGCTGGTGGCAGTTACTTTGGTTAGTACCAATCATCGGTTGGATTGTTTTAATTGTTTTTCTTGCGCAAGATTCGCACGAAGGCGAGAACGATTTTGGTCCAAATCCAAAAGAATTAGCAGCAGAACCAACTACTGTATAAGTAAGAATAACTTAACATGTTAAAAGCTCAGCAATTGCTGAGCTTTTTTGTATTTTTAAATCTCATTTTTTAAATTTCAGCAAAAAAATATAACCCATAACCAACTATTAATGCGGGAATAGACGTATAAAGTGTAGCTATAACTGCAGCTTTAGGCGCCATTGCTATTGCTGGGAATAACGCATCACCATCGTTAGAAATTGCGTTTCCTGCTAAAGCACTAAAGGGAATAATGCCTTGAATATAAAGCGTTGTAACAATTATTTGCGGGCCACAGCCAGGTAAAAAACCAATAAGCACTGCAATTAATGGGGCTAAATAGGCGTAATGTACAAACCACGTTTTTAAATCAAGCCCTGCAATGTTAACCAAAATCTCAAATAGCATAAAAGAGGCGACAACCCATGCCGTAACAAAATGGGTATCTTGTAATACTTTTATTATTTTAGAAGGAGGGTGACATGTATCGTCTTCTGACGTTACTTCTTGATAGCTTTCACCTCTTGACGAAAGTGCCCAAATACTAACAATAAATAAAGCCATTAATGCACCAAATAGTGTAATTACAGTGCTTGTGTTTGAACCAAACTGTGAAAAATCAACATTAAACGCAATCAAAAAGGCAATTATAAGGCTTGGGATAATTGCTACCATCCAAACCGGTTTACTGATTTTAATAATGTTAGTTGAGAGTATTTTAATTTGGTGCTTTTGTTCTTGCACTGTTGGGCGTAAAAAGTCCTTTTTGTGTATTGTATTAACCAGTAAACCACTAAATGTACCCACAACTAACCCTATTCCCATAATTAACAAGCCTTCAGTAGGGCGGGTAGCAAGTAATAAAAATGCTGCATCTCCCATTGTAGCTGTTAGCACAGCAACAATAGCACCAAAGCTTGCTTGGCCTTTCGTAAATTGAGTAACCACAATAATAGCACCACCACAGCCAGGTAATGCACCTAAAACCGCTGCAAAGCTAATTTCTAAAATAGGGGACTTGGCACTTAAATAACTAAGCTCTAATTGAGGTAAGTGTTCTATAGCGTAGTAATAAATTAAAAGGGTAGCAGCAACAAACACACTTACTTGAAAAAATGCATCACTGAGTGCGGTCATTGTAATTTCGCGTAATTGCGGTATTGCAAGGCAAGTTAAAATAAATAAAGGCAGCAGTAAGCGTTTATTTTGGCTCAAAAATCGTTTTGAGGCAGGAGTAATAAAACCAATGTGAGGAAGTGAAATCATATAATGCGACCTAATAAATTAACTAGGTCACACTGTATATTTTAATTAAATGATAATCAATATCATTTGCATCTATTTAAATCGATTACTCTGTTTGAGTTTTTCGATAGCTAAATCTAAGTTAGTTTAAACTTAAATTTTAGGCTGTGATTAAATAGAACTACTTACGCTGAAATTCAGAGCTTGTATTCCACGTTGGCCACTGTTCTGTTTCAGAAATATCAAAACCTACCTTATAAAATAATTGTAAGTCTTGAACAGCACCCGATAAATCCCATTCATCACGGTAACGGTCACATGGTTGATGGTAACAACCGCGAAGTACTAAGCTCATACGTTTACGGTAATTAGCCGTTTCTTCATCAGCAGCCACGGTGCCGCCACCTGCGTACATAGCCGGAATACCCATGTTAGCGAATGCAAAGTGATCAGAGCGGTAATAGCCACCAGATGACGGTTTAGGATCGCCTGATATTGTTCTGCCTTGCTCTTTAGCTGCAGTTTCTAAAAACTCATCCATTTGTGATTTACCTATACCAACCACATTCATGTCTTTTACTTTGCCTAATAAATTTAAGCTATCCATGTTTATGTTAGCGACTGTTTTATCCGCTGCAATTACTGGATTTGCCGCATAGTATTTAGAACCTAATAAGCCTTGCTCTTCAGCAGTTACCGCTAAAAATGTCATTGAGCGGCTAGGGTGCTTAGGTAGTTTAGTAAAGGCTTCAGCTACTTCAATTAGCCCAGCGGTACCCGTTGCATTGTCGTGAGCACCGTTATAAATTTGATCGCCTTTACGTGTTTTATCTGTACCTAAGTGATCCCAATGAGCCGAGTAAATAACATGCTCATCTGGTTTCTCACTACCAGGTAAAGTGGCAATAAAGTTATACGACACTGATTTTTTAATCGTATTTTTAACATTAACAGAAGCAGTTAAATCGCCCATATCAACATGGTAAGCACCTTTAGCAGCATTTGTTTTAACGGTATCAAAATCTAAACCTGCTTTAGTAAAGAGCTCTTTTGCTACGTCAGTTGTAACCCAGCCTTCAACGGCTACACGGTCCATGTTGTTGTTTTCTTTTTGAAAACCAAACTGCTCGCCGCTCCACGAGTTTTCAACAACCGACCACGGGTAAGAAGCAGGTGCTGTTTCATGAATAATGATTGCACCAGCGGCACCTTGTCGACTCGCTTCTTCATATTTGTAAGTCCAACGACCATAATAGGTCATCGCGTCGCCAGTAAATAAAGCAGGGTCTTTTGTTGCAAAACCTGGATCGTTAACCAGCATTACAACCGTTTTGCCTTTAACGTCTAATCCTTCGTAATCATTCCAATTGTATTCAGGTGCGTTAACGCCGTAGCCCACAAATACAAGTTCAGAATTTTCTATGCCTTCTTGTGCGCTTATGCGGCTGCTACCCATAACCATGTCTTTTTTGTATTGATAGTCTTTACCACCAATACTTAATACCATGTTTGCATCAGCCTCAAGCGACACAAGTGGAACTTCTTGTAAGAAGCTGTCGCCATTACCTGGCTCTAAACCTAGGGCTTTAAACTGCGCAGTTAAATAATCAAGCGTTAGCTTTTCGCCAGGTGATGAAGGAGCACGACCACCAAATTCGTCTGATGCGAGTACTTTTACATGTTTAGCCAATTCATCAGCTTGAATACTGTTATAACCATTTGTTACATCAGTAGGTGTAATACTTGTTGTTGCGCAACCTGCTAAAACAGCAGTAGCGAGGAGTGTGAGAGAGAAATAATGTTTCATGTCAGCTCTTTTTTTGTTTTAAGTTATGATTAGTATATTAACTTCTATTAAGTAGAACCAGTTTTTGCGGTAAACTTCTCGTAAATTATAGGCATAAATTGTTAAAGGTTTAAATGAAGCGTTTTACTCCCCCCGAGCAGTGGCAAATTAGTAGTTTAGAAACCGGTGCATTTTCGCACTTACGTGAGCTATTTAAAGTTAACGAACTAACTGATTGGCCGGCTCCGCAGTGGTTTTCTCCATTTTTAACCGCTATTAATGCGAATAATATTCCTATTACTTTTGAAGATGATGCAAAGGTAGATTTTGGCGATCATTATTACGAACAAGTTATTTTTGAAACGGGTGTTGTACCTACGCGCAGTGAGAATTGGCATGACTTGTTTGGTGGCTTTATTTGGTGTTTATTTCCTAAAACCAAAGCGCTTATTAACCAGCGTCATGTGCAAGATATAGCTGAACATGGTTTGCAAAAGCGTACCAAACATCGTAATGCATTAACGCTCTTTGACGAATGTGGTGTGGTATTGGCAATAAGCGATACTAAATGGCAAGAATTGCTTCGCGATCACCAATGGAAAAAAGCATTTGTTGAGCATAAAAGTGAATGGGGAAAAAGCATTAAAGCGTTTATGTTTGGCCATGCTAATTATGAAATGCTCACCAAGCCTTATATAGGTTTAACGGGTAAAGCATTGTTTGTTTGTGTACCAGATGAAACATTTTGTAAAGATTTAGTTACTCAATATCAGTACCTAGACCAAGCCCTTTATGAGATGATTAAAATAGATAACTGCTTAGCCGATAACAAACAGCTTTCACCACTGCCGTTATTAGGCGTGCCTGGCTGGCATGATGAAAACAAAGACGACTCTTTTTATAACAATACAGATTATTTTAGGGCGAAACGAAGGATGCGAACATGATAGAAGTTGCTGGGCTTAAAAAGAAATTTAAGCTAACTAAAGATCACAAAAAAAATAAAATAGACGACATCGATCCTCGTGAAGATAAAGACTATTTTCATTCAGTACGAGACGTAAGCTTTAGCTGCGCGAAGGGTGAGGTACTTGGATTACTAGGACCCAATGGCGCAGGTAAAACAACAACACTTAGAATGATATCAACCGCATTAAAGCCCGATGAAGGTTCAATAACAATTGCTGGAAACGACATTGTAAAAAAACCGTTATTAGGGCGTAAGTCTATCGGTTTTTTATCAGGTTCTACCGGCTTGTATGGCCGCTTAACCGTAAAAGAAAACATAGAGTATTTTGCAAAGCTTCACGGTATGAGCAAAAGCGATATTGCATCGCGTTGTGATGAGCTATTCACATTGCTTGATATGCATAAGTTTGTAGATAAACGCGCTGAAAACCTATCAACTGGTATGAAACAAAAGGCGAATATCGCTCGTGCTGTTGTACATCGCCCAGCAGTAGTGGTGCTCGATGAGCCAACAACGGGGCTCGATATAATGACCACGCAAACCGTTATTCAATTTATTAAGGGTTTGAAGGCGCAAGGTACTCCTGTTATTTTTTCTACCCATCATTTAGATGAAGTTGCACTTTTATGTGACCGAGTCGCTGTAATTAACGAAGGTATTAGCTGCTTTGACGGAACAGTAGATGAATTTAAACAAGCAGGTAATAGTGATGAGCTTAATCAAGCGTTTATGAACATATTAACGGAGAAACATGATGTTTGAAGTATATAAAAAGGAATTAAAAGAGCTCCTTCGCGACAAAAAAACCCTTATGTTTGTTGTGTTGCTGCCAGTACTTATTTTCCCAATAATATTTGCTATTGTTGCTTTTATTGGCACGCAAGCTGCACTTGACGCCGATCAAAAAGTAAATACATACGTAATTATTAACGGCGAATACGCACAAGAATTTACCGACAAAGTGTTTTACCATAAAAGCTTTGAACTTTATAATGGCAGTAAAACCTTTAATACAATAGAAGATCTCAAAGCAGGTGTTACCGCTGGCGACATAGATATGGGGATTTACTTGCCAAGTAATGCCGTAAAAACTCTCGACAGTGGTGAGCAAAGTAAATGGCAAGTTGTATTTAACGATGCTAAATCAATAAACTATTTATTCGATCGGGTTAAAGAACTTGCTCAGGAATACAGTGACGTACTGCAAGCTGATAAGTTAAAAAGCTTTGGGATAGCAGAGTCTGCGCATAAAGCTATTCTTGGCCCTATTGAAGTTGTTAAAGTAGATACAGCCGATAAACGTGAAAACTTAGGTGAAAAAATAGGCGCCTATTTACCTTATTTACTTATCCCATTGGTTTTAATGGGGGCTACTTACCCAGCTATTGATTTAGGTGCTGGCGAAAAAGAACGCGGCACACTAGAAACACTCCTACTTACACCCATTACACGTACAGAATTGGTGCTCGGTAAATTTATAACATTACTTACTACCTCTATTGCATCAACCACTATTACGATTGTGAGTATGGGGTGTTGGGTTGCAGTTGCATTAACATTTGCTGACTTAGATTTTATTAAAACGGCCTTCGGTACGCTAGCAGTTAGTGATTTACTGATGATTTTTTTACTTTTACTTCCGCTGGCTGCCATATTCTCTTCTTTAGCGTTAGCTATCTCAATTTATGCGCGTACATTTAAAGAGGCACAAAATTATATGCAGCCTTTAAGTATGGTAGTATTTTTCCCTATCATTATTTCCATAATGCCAAATATGGAATTGACTGCTAAAACCGCGTTTATCCCGGTAACAAACGTCGCATTAGCCATTAAAGACATAATTAAAGGCACAGTTGATTATACCTTTGTAGGGCTAATATTTTTAGCAACCGCACTTATTGCAGGTGCGTTACTAGCATTTTGTGTTAAATGGTTTAACCGAGAAGATGTATTATTTAGATAATTATATAGATTTAGCATTCTAAAAAAATATAAAAGGTAGCATTGGCTACCTTTTATATTTTAAAGGGATGATTGGTTGAAACAACTATTTTATAGTCTATCTAAGTCGATATGGATACTCTCATTCATTTATAATTCATATAGAGAGTGAGCTTTAAATAAAACTAATGATTTAGTCTTTTTATTATAAAAATTATAGCGATAACTGATTAGTTAGATGGTCCAATTCTTTCGTTAATGCTCTATACTAATAACAATAAAAATTTATGGTGAAGGTAAATGCTAAAAAGAAATATTTTGTTGAATGTAACAAAAAATAATAAATTAATGCTCGTTGCAACAATAATATTTGTTCTTATAGCTTTGCCTTCTCTATATTTGTTTGATCAAAAAGTAAGAAGTGATGTTTACCATTCAGCTCAAATAGAATTAAAACGTGAGCTTGAAACAAAAAGCCTTTCACTAAAAAACCATCTCAAAGATAGTGTTACCGCTATTCGCTTTTTAGACGCTACCCCCCCGATTAAAGGTATTACTCGCGCCACTGAAAACAAGAAAATAGATCCCTTGTTAGGCACGCACATTGACGTTTGGGAAGAACGCTTAGCGAGCATTTTTAGTGGTTTTATGCGCACAGATGACAGCATACTTCAGGCTCGCTATATTATTCTCGCAGATGGTGGGCAAGAAGTTGTTAGGGTTGATCGAAACCAGCTAGGGGAAATTAATCGACTGCAAGGCCTGCAATTACAAAAAAAAGGTCAACGCGATTACATGATAAAAGCGAGCATGCTCGATAATAAAAGTGTTTATATTTCTCCTATTAATTACAACCGTGAAAATGGGCAGATACAAGAACCCTATATAAGTACTTTTCGTGTAGCTAAGCCTGTTTTTGATGAAAAAAATAAGATATTTGCAATATTAGTCACTAACTACTTTGCTGATAAATTAATAAAAAGTTTAACGGTTGAATCGCCAGATGGAACACACATTTACCTCATGAATAATGAAGGTGAATTTCTATATCATCCAAACTCTCAACTGCGCTTCGGATTTGAATTTAATAAAGCGAAAACGTGGACTGAAGAATTTTCCGCTGCAACCACAATGCTAGAGCAAGGTACTTTACCGCTAAGTAATTACCCAATTGCTTATACATTAAAAAAACGTATTTCGCTTGAGGGTGATATTGCTATGTTACCTTTAGAGCTTGGTGTAAGTGTTAATACTAAAACGTTGTTAGCAAAGGTTAGTGAAAGACGTCAAAACTTTATTGTTATGCTACTCATGTTTTTTGGTATATTTTTAATTATTGCCTTTTTATACCAACGCTTCATAAACCGTAAATTGTTAATTAATTCGTTAAAAGAGCAAAATAATAAAGTAATTGAAAACTCACTGGATGCTATTTTTACAATTGAGCAAACTGGCGAAATTGTTCACTTTAACAGCACGGCTAAAGAGGTTTTTGGTACTTCAATTACAGGTGTTAGTCCTGACTTTGTCTCTTTATTTAACTTAAATGAAGTCGATAACAACTGTATAGAAGAGACAATTTCAAACGGGTCAAAAATGCCGTTTGAAGCTATTTACACAGATGGTTATGGCAATAAACAATACTTTTCAATTACGCTCAGCAGTATTTTTGATGTATACAATAACCGTTATCAAGTAGCGGCTATTTTAAGAAATATTAGCTCGTTAAAAAACACTCAATCAGAGCTTGAAGGTTTGAACAGTACTTTGGAGCTAAAAGTATCACAAAGGACTGTTGAGCTAGAGCGCGCAATTGATCAAGCATTAGCAGCAAGCCAAGCAAAAAGTGATTTTGTAGCAAATATATCTCACGAAATCCGTACACCGATGAATGGCGTTTTGGGTATGCTTGAAATGCTCAAAGAAGATGGCTTAAGTGAACAACAATATCATTACCTAAAACTAGCCAACAGCAGTGCTAACTCACTGATGAACTTGATTAACGATATTCTCGATTTTTCGAAAATAGAAGCGGGTAAGCTTGATATTGATAATCATACATTTGATGTTGTTACAGTATGTAGCGATATGATTAGCTCTTTAGCGTTACAGGGCCAGCGCAAAGGTCTTGAAGTATTTTTAGATACTAAAGATGTAGTAGACAGAATGGTTATTGGCGACAGCCATCGCCTTAAACAAATTTTAATTAACTTAGTTAATAATGCTTTTAAATTCACTCACCGAGGTGAAGTAAGTCTAACAATTGGTTCTAAGTACATTACCGACTCAAAGTTATTAATGAGCTTTACAATAAAAGACACTGGTATTGGTATAGCACCAGAGAACATAGACAAACTATTTGAAGTGTTTACACAAGAAGACTCAAGCACAACCCGCCACTTTGGTGGTACAGGCTTAGGTTTATCTATATGTAAAAAGCTCGCTCAGTTAATGGGTGGTAATATCACTGTTATAAGTGAAAAGGGCGTTGGTAGTACATTTACAGCAACGGTTGAGCTACACGTCGCACAAGAGAAAAAACTAAATACAGGTATTGAACTTGCTACTAGCATTAGCGTAGCTGCATTAATAGCGCGCGATAATGTCTATCAAAATGTGTGCGATTTGTTGCTATTAACTTGTAAAGTGAATGCAGAAAACATTATAAGACTCGACTACTTTAGTGAGCATAAAGAGTTTGAGGCTGACTTATTATTGATTGATGATGAGCACCCTCAAATTGATGCCCTTATTAATTACTGTAAACAGTTTAATAAAAAGTATGTTTTAATTTTACGCGACATGGTGACCGATAAACCAACTAAAATGGTGTTACCTGAAGGTAGCCATATTTTAAATAAACCGCTTACCCAAGATCAATTCAGCTATAAGTTAGCCAGCTTATTTGGTGCTAGTAATGATTGTATTATAGCGCCACCCAAGGGCTTAACAGAAGAACAAGTAGAGCCTGACCTTTCTGCTTATCATATATTATTAGTAGACGATAATATGATAAACATTGAAGTAGCTAAGGCGATTTTAAAACGAACTAAAGTAAAAATCACCTGTGCATCAGATGGCGTAGAAGCATTAGAAGCATTGAGAGAAAACACAGAACAATCCTTTGATGTAATTTTAATGGACTGCCAAATGCCTAATCTAAATGGGTACGATACAACAAGTGAAATCAGAAATAGTAAAGCCGGAGTCGATTACACACACATTCCTATTATTGCGATGACAGCAAGCGCGATGGAAGGTGATAGAGAGCGTTGTTTAACTGCAGGCATGAACGACTATATTACTAAACCAATCAAGCCAAGAACGCTAAAAGATAAGTTAATCACCTGGCTAAGTTAATAGTTATTAATTGAGAATCAGCTGCTTATGCAGCTGATTTTTTTGGTTTAGCATCCGTTGATATATTTAACTTTGTTATGTCGGCGCTATCGAGTACGGATTGTGTGTCTGACCAATGTAGTAATTCAATTTTTCCATCTTGCTGCTCTACCAGCGCTGTACAGCTCTCAATCCAATCTCCATCGTTACAATACATAATTCCGTCACCTACTTTTATTTTGGGATGATGAATGTGTCCACAAATAATACCGTCTACGTTTTGCTTTTTAGCTTCATGAATTGCGGCATCTTCGAAGGCTTTAATTGCTTCACGTGCTTTGTGTACGCGAGCTTTTATCCATGATGCAAGCGAGTAGTAATTACCACCAAATAGCTTTCGAATACGATTGGTCCAGCGGTTTAAAAATAATAAAAAGTCGTATCCTGCATCGCCCGCGATACTAATAAGTTTGTTATAGCGTGTCGCGGAATCAAAATCATCACCGTGTACGAGTAAAAAACGTTTATTAGCTTTAGTGGTGTGAATAAACTGCTGGTGGATTTCAATACCAAATAACGTTTGATTTATATAGTTCCTAAACGTTTCGTCATGATTACCGGGTATATAAATGACGCGTGTACCGTTAACTGCTTTTTGTTGTATACAGCTCAATACTTGATAATGCGAAGGGTGCCAATAAAACTGTCTTTTCATCGACCACAAATCAATAATATCACCCACTAAATAAAGTGTGTCGGATTCTACCGAGTTTAAAAAATCGAGCAAATAATCGGCTTTACAGTCTTTGTAACCTAAATGAACATCTGATATCCAAATAGTAGGGTAGTGTTGTTTCTTACGCTGTTGATTGTTTGTCATGCCCGTTATCCATAGTGTAATAATTAACACTGTAGATAAACCCAATGACACTTATGAGACACTTTAGCGAAGCCTCTATGACAATTTATACAAAGTCATGCAATTAAAATATTTATATAGAGCTAGGGCGTGTTGACCTTTCGTGATTGATTTTACAGCAGACTGTTTGTTTTTAGGCAAGGAAGATCATATGTAGCGTGGTTATTCCCCATAAATAGGTGATAACGCAGTATAAATGCCAAACATGCGCTACCCTTTGAGTTCTTATAGGGACTATTAGCTCTTCGTTGCCTACATAGATGTCGGTAAGGGGCGTAAGCAGGACGCGGAAGCTTTGCTCGGCTTTTACTTATTCTTACATGGATGTAAGTCAGTGGAATAACGCAGGAGCAGTTATCGAGTCTACTAGGTTACAAGCTTCGCGCTGCGATTAAATCGCCCCTAGATTGAGCGAATTTCAACCCACGAGTTCAATGCGCCTTAGGAAAGGTGATTTGATGATAAGCTACCATTACGCATTGCTATTAATTGCGCATAAAAAAGGCCGCATTTTAAATGCGGCCTTATAGTCTGTTCTAAGCGTGGGTGTTATTAACCTTTAACGGCTGCTTTAATTGCATCAATTGCTGTATCGATATCAATCATTAGCTTTTCACCTGTACGGCGGTTTTTAAGCTCAACTTTATTCTCGTCAAGGTTACGCTCACCAATTACTAGCGTAAATGGCACACCAATTAGCTCCATGTCATTAAACATAACGCCAGGGCGCTCTTTACGATCATCAAATAACACATCAAGACCTGCATCTTTTAAACCTTGGTAAAGGTTATTTGCAATATCAGGAATACGATGCGATTTGTGCATGTTCATTGGAACAATTGCTAAATCGAATGGCGCGATTGATTTTGGCCAAATGATCCCGTATTGATCGTTGTTCTGCTCAATAGCAGCGGCAACAATACGTGAAACACCAATACCGTAACAACCCATAGTCATTGTTTGGTTTTTACCACCTTCGTTTAACACGCCGGCTTTCATGGCTTCTGAGTATTTAGTGCCAAGTTGGAAAATATGCCCAACTTCAATACCGCGTTTAATTTGCAAAGTACCTTCACCACATGGGCTCATATCGCCTTCAACAATATTACGAATATCAGCAACGTCGTAATCAGTTACGTCACGATCCCAGTTAATACCGCTGTAATGCTCGTCGTCTTTATTTGCACCGGCAACAAAATCAGCAAGTATGTTAGCTGTTCTATCAACAATAATAGGCATTGATAAGCCAACAGGGCCTAATGAGCCAGGCTTTGCGCCAATAGCAGCAACAATATCCGCCTCTGTTGCCATTTCAAGCGGAGAGTCTACTAATGGGTGTTTTTCAGCTTTTAGTTCATTTAATTCGTGATCGCCACGAAGTACTAAGGCAACTAAACCACGTACTTCATTTTCATCAGGCGTACCATAAACAATTAACGTTTTAACACCGCGATGTGGCTTAACACCGTAGTGTTTTTTAAGCTCGTTAATAGTTTTAGCGTCAGGTGTTGGAAACGCTTTTAGCTCTTTTGATGCTTCAGGGCGAGCTTCAATAGGTGCCAGTGCTTCTGCTTTTTCAATGTTAGCGGCGTAATCACTGCCATCACTAAATGCAATGGCATCTTCGCCCGATTCAGCAAGTACATGAAACTCATGCGATACGCTACCACCAATAGAGCCTGTATCGGCTATAACAGGGCGGTAATCAAGGCCTAAACGCTCAAAAATGTTACAGTATGCTTTGTGCATTGCTTGATAAGTTGCATCTAAACACTCTTCACTTAAGTGAAAAGAGTAGGCATCTTTCATTGTAAATTCACGAGCACGCATTACACCAAAACGGGGACGACGTTCGTCGCGTACTTTAGTTTGTACTTGGTATAAAGTAACCGGTAGTTGTTTGTAGCTGCTTATTTCTTTACGAACAAAATCTGTAATAACTTCTTCGTGTGTTGGGCCAAGTGCAAACGTACGGTTATGACGGTCTGTAAAGCGCATAAGCTCAGGACCAAATTCATTCCAACGACCAGACTCTTCCCACAAATCAGCAGGTTGAATAACAGGCATTAGCATTTCAATGGCGCCAGCTTTGTCCATTTCTTCACGTACAATGTTTTCTACTTTACGTAGCACGCGTAAACCAGAGGGTAACCAAGTGTATAAACCCGAAGCGACGCGACGGATCATACCGGCTCTAAGCATTAACTGATGCGATACAATTTCAGCATCTGAAGGCGTTTCTTTAAGTGTTGCGAGTATATATTGGCTTGTACGCATGTTTTTTCCGAAATAGAGTAATTATATTCTTTTAATAGAGCTTAAGTTTACCAGCGGATGCTTTTACACTAAAGCGCTAAGTGAGTTATTTAGTTTTTTTCTATGCTTGTTACTAAGTTATGTGCATTATTAACCTGCCAGCGAATATTAAAGTCATAGAGAGTCATCCCGTAGCTTTGCATTTCTTCTTTTTGTTTTTTATAAGCAGGGCGAGGATCTTGTTTTAAAACATTGGCTATAAAATCATGTAAGTCTGGGTATTGTGATTGGGCATTAACGAACTCAATTGCCTGAGGGCTAAATTCAACCGTCATTTGTGTTTCAGGGCGCGTGTCAGCAAAGCCAGCGCTTGCATCGGGCATTGAGTCTGAATAAGGTAAATACGGTTTTATATCAATGATTGGTGTGCCATCAAGTAAATCAATCCCAGCAAGTAATAAGCTAAGTTGTCCGTTTTTATATTCAATGCCTTCAAGTTTTACTGCGCTCATTCCAATCGCGTTGGGTCTAAATGTAGCGCGGGTAGCGAATACGCCTTTTCGCTCATTACCACCTAATCGTGGAGGGCGTACCATAGCAGAATAACCTTTATCAGCTGTTTCGTGAAAACGAAATAGCAACCAAATATGAGTAAATTCATCGAGCCCGCGTACAAATTCTTCGCGATTAAAATCAGGTGCAAAAATAAGCTTTGCTTTAGCTTGGGGCACTAAACGCGGTTGCCTAGGTATAGCAAACTTTTGTTTATAAGGAGATTCAATGTGGCCAATAGCCGAAATGGTGTAATCGCTCATAGTACTCGGGTACAAATAAAATAGAGCGCTATTCTACCCGCATTTAGTCTTTATCGCATTAAGGTAAGAAAGTTTATTACTTATAAACCGCTCGGTTTAAATCTTTAATTAGACTGAATGGTTTATATGATTGTATTAGTTAAAAAGAGCCTGAAACAAAAAAGGTAAGCCCTTAGGCTTACCTTTTATACATGTTAAATATTAATTAAAACATGTACTGAACTGATACAGATGCTACATCCATATCTGGATCAATATCGTCATCAAGTTTGTAGCGTTCGTACTCTAAACGAAATTGTACATTTGTTGTAAGTGCGTATTCAATACCCGCACCATAAAACGCATCACCACCATCTGTAGAAGCTGTTACACCGCCTACTGGTAAATCTTGTGTGTAATCAGCATCCCATTCAAGCCAACCGCCTTTTGCATACACAGAAAAGCTCTCAGTGATAGGATAGCCCAGACGTGCGGCAAGCGATACGCCATCAATTTCAGCTTTGCTGTCGATATCACTCACTTCATCAAAGTTTTGATATGCAAGCTCTAAGCTTAAGTATTCATTAAATTGTGCACCAACGTAACCTTTAAGCATTTGTGCATCGTCGTCAAAATCAGTGTCGTTATCGCTATCTTCAAATTCAAAAGAATATTGACCGTAACCAATACCTGTGTAGATACGTGGAGAATCGAAATCAGAAATGTCAGCGTGTGCTGCAGAGTTAAAACCCATTGTTGCTAAAGCAAGTGCAGAAAGAGAAAGTGTTTTAATCATTGAATAGCTCCTTTAAAATAATTTAAATGTTTGATTAAACTTATCAAACGACAATTATCTAGTTGCAGCGAACATGCCAATTTTAAAAATGATATTAAAACGCCATAATAGCTACTTTTGTATTAGTTATTATGGCATTTAGATTGTTTTATAAACAAAATGAACTTTTTGATGATTTTGTTTTCAAATATAAGTTGTATGTTTTACAAAACATTATGAGTTTTTTACATGCCTATAGGATACATTCTTAAATGATTATTTTGGCACCTAAACTGTATGAAGCAAATTTTCTGTTTCTATCGCAATTTCTTTCATTTTTATAGCGTAGTTTTCTAATTTAATATCTTCTTCGGTCACGGCTTTAAACGAAGGAACTTCTATTGGATAGCCAGTTTCGTCCATAGCAATAAAACTAATAACACAGTGGTTTGTTTCTACCATGTTCTGTGTTTTTGGGTCGCCACATCTAACTTGAATAAATATTTGCATGCTACTTCTACCCGTATGGGCAATTTTAGCTTCTACTTCTACAATTTGGCCTACTAGAATAGGGCGTCTAAATTTAACACCTGCAACCGAAACCGTTACACAGTAATGACCACTCCAACCAGCAGCACAGGCATAGCCTGCTTGGTCAATCCATTTCATGACGGCCCCACCATGAACTTTACCTCCGAAATTTACATCGGTAGGCTCTGCTAAAAAACGAAAAACAACTTTTGACGACGGCATAGATAATACTCATATTTATTAGAACTGCTATTAGCATAACGTAAAAAAGGGGCCGAAGCCCCTGCAATTTAGGATATGTTTATAATTTATATGTAAAAATAGTACTTAAATACGTATCTAGCGCATAATTTAGTTACATATTCGGGTAGTTTGGCCCACCAGCGCCTTCAGGTGTTACCCATGTAATGTTTTGACTAGGGTCTTTAATATCACAGGTTTTACAATGCACACAGTTTTGAGCGTTTATAACAAACTCTTTACTGCCTTCTACTTCTTGCACTTCGTAAACGCCTGCTGGGCAATAACGCTGTGCAGGCTCATCAAATTTCACTAGATTTACGTTAATAGGGATTGACGCATCTTTGAGCTTTAAATGACACGGCTGTGATTCTTCGTGATTCGTATTTGATAAAAACACACTTGAAAGTTTATCAAAGCTCAATTCCCCATCTGGTTTTGGATACGCTATTTTGTCTGCGGCGTTAGCATCAACAAGGGTAGAGTGATCGGGCGTATTATCTTTAAACGTAAACGGTAAAGCGCCATTAAAGATATTTTGATCAAGCGTGTTGTATGCACCACCTATAAACTTACCTAATTTGTGCATAGCAGGGCCAAAGTTACGAGATTGATATAGCTCTTTGTATGCCCACGTTTTTTCAAACGCAGTTTGATAATTGGTTAAATCGGTATTTGCTAATTCATTTTGCAGTGCTTCAAAAATAACATCAGCGGCAATCATTCCCGATTTCATTGCAGTGTGATTACCTTTAATTTTTGCAAAATTAAGTGTGCCTGCATCGCACCCTACAAGTAATCCACCAGCAAAATGCATTTTTGGTAATGAATGTAAGCCGCCTTTGGCAATAGCACGCGCACCGTATGCAATACGTTCACCGCCTTCAAGTACCTTTTTAAATACAGGATGGTGCTTCATTCGCTGAAATTCATCAAATGGACTTAAATGCGGATTTGAGTAATTTAAATCAACAATTAAACCTACAACAACTTGATTGTTTTCGCTGTGATACATAAATGCACCACCATTAGTATCGCCGCTGAGTGGCCAGCCTGTACCATGAACTACTTTGCCTAGCTCATGTTTACTTTCATCTATTTGCCAAATTTCTTTAAAGCCTAAACCGTAATGTTGTGGCGATGAATCTGCATCAAGTGCAAATTCATTAATTAGCTGCTTACCTAAATGGCCTCGGCAACCCTCAGCAAAAATAGTGTATTTTGCTCTAAGTTCCATGCCTGGCATGTAACCGTCTTTTTCATTACCGTCTTTGTCGACTCCCATATCGCCAGTAATAATGCCTTTTACTGCTTTATCTTCAATTATTAAAGAGTGAGCACTAAATCCTGGGAATATCTCTACGCCTAAGTTTTCAGCTTGCTCTGCAAGCCATCGACATACATTACCCATAGACACAATGTAGTTACCATCATTATGGAATGTTTTAGGCGTAGCAAAGTGGGGGATTGATGTCGCTTTTTGCTCATTATTAAACCAATAAATTTCATCGTTAGTTACTTTGGTTGTAACAGGGGCGCCCAGTTCTTGCCAACTTGGTAGTAGCTCATCCAAAGCTTTGGTTTCAAATACAGCACCAGATAGTACATGTGCACCCACTTCAGAACCTTTTTCGACTACGCAAATCATGCACTCTTGTTGTTTTTCTTGTGCTAATTGCGCCAGTTTAATTGCACTTGAAAGCCCAGCAGGTCCTGCACCAACAATTACTACATCAAATTCCATGGTTTCACGTTCGACCATAATAACCTCTTTATCTATGACGGACTTATTCGAATGTTTACTACGCATTTAAATAAGGTGTACAGCCTATTTATAACCTTGCAAATTAAACGTTACAGACTGTGAATAGTTAAAGGTTATTTTAGGTTGACGTTTACGTCAACAGGAAGTAGTCTAATTTCATAAAATAAATAGGTTGACGTGCACGTCACCTTGTAGGTTTCAATAATTATGGAGTTCCTATGAAAGTTCTCGTACCAATAAAAAGAGTGATTGATTACAACGTAAAAGCACGCGTTAAAAGTGACAACAGCGACGTTGATTTAACCAACGTAAAAATGGCAATGAACCCGTTTTGTGAAATTGCTATAGAAGAAGCCATTCGCCTAAAAGAAGCCGGNCCAGCGAAGTTGTTGCTGTTACTATTGGTCCTAAAGCATCTCAAGAGCAATTACGCACAGCACTAGCACTGGGTGCCGACAAAGCCATTCACATCGAAACCGATGAAAAGCTCGAGTCACTCCATATTGCAAAGCTACTCGCTAAAATTGTAGAGCAAGAATCTCCTGAACTTGTAATTTTAGGTAAACAGTCAATCGATTCAGATAATAACCAGACAGGTCAAATGCTAGCGGCTTTAACTAAACGTGGCCAAGGTACATTTGCATCCAAGGTTGTTATTGAAAATGGCAAAGTAAACGTGACCCGCGAAGTTGATGGGGGCCTGCAAACTGTAGCACTTAACTTACCGGCTGTTGTTACAACTGATTTACGCTTAAACGAGCCTCGTTACGCATCACTGCCAAATATTATGAAAGCCAAACGTAAGCCGCTTGAAGTAATAGCAGCTGATTCGCTTGGTGTTGATTTAACACCGCGTATGCAATTAATAAGCGTAGAAGAGCCAGCTAAACGCACCGCAGGAATTATTGTTGAAGACGTTGCACAGCTTGTAGAAAAATTAAAAACAGAGGCAAAGGTGATTTAAATGAAAACACTCGTAATTGCAGAGCACGACAACGGTGCCTTAAAACCAGAAACCTCAAAAACTATTAACGCTGCAGTAAAAATGGGTTTTCCTGTTGATGTACTTATTGCAGGCAACAGCTTAAGTGCAATGAGCTCACACGTTGCTAGCATTGATGGCGTAGCTAATGTTTTAGTTGCTGATAATAGCGTCTATGAACACCAGTTAGCTGAGAGCATGGCCGATTTAGTTTTATCGCTTAGCGATGACTACAGCAACATTGTTGCAAGTGCAACGACAACAGGCAAAAACTTTATGCCACGCGTTGCCGCGCTATTAGATGTTGCGCAAATTTCTGAAATTATCGCAGTAGTGGGCGCAGATACATTTAAACGACCTATTTATGCAGGCAATGCAATCGCCACGGTTAAATCACTCGACAGTAAAAAAGTAATTACCGTACGTGCCAGTAGCTTTGATTTACAAGGTGAGCAATCAGCTGTTGCTATAACAAATGTAGATACAGTATCAGATTCGCAATTAAGCAGCTTTGTAAGTGTTGAGCAAACAGAATCAGAACGCCCTGAGCTTACAGCTGCTAGTGTGGTCATATCGGGTGGTCGCGGTATGCAAAACGGCGAAAACTTTGCATTACTTAATGGTATTGCCGATAAACTAGGTGCAGCTATTGGCGCATCGCGTGCAGCAGTTGATGCAGGCTTTGTACCTAACGACATGCAAGTAGGGCAAACAGGTAAAATTGTAGCGCCTAACTTATATATTGCAGTAGGTATCAGCGGTGCTATTCAGCATTTAGCGGGCATGAAAGACTCAAAAGTAATCGTTGCGATTAATAAAGATCCTGATGCGCCAATATTCCAAGTAGCAGATTACGGCCTAGTCGCTGATTTATTTGAAGTACTACCTCAGCTTGAAGGCGCTTTATAACGCTTAATTAAGCAAAATTTATTCTGGTTGAAAGCCGTGGTGCTCTTAGAGTGCTGCGGCTTTTTTATACGGTAAATTAAAAACACAAAAAAACCAGCCAATTGGCTGGTTTTTAGTATTTATAAACGGCTAACTTAGTATTAGTAAGTTGCGCTGCCTTTAGTACGAGGGAAGGCAATAACATCACGTACGTTGCCCATACCTGTTACATAAGCAACCAAGCGTTCAAAGCCTAAACCAAAGCCTGAATGTGGCACGCTACCGTATTTACGTAAATCGCGGTACCAGCTGTAATCTTCTTTGTTTAAGCCCATTTCTTCTAGGCGTGCATCAAGTACATCAAGGCGTTCTTCACGTTGTGAACCACCAATGATCTCACCAATACCTGGTGCTACTACGTCCATTGCAGCAACGGTTTTTCCGTCTTCGTTTTGGCGCATGTAAAATGCTTTAATATCGCGCGGGTAGTTTTTAATAACTACCGGTGCTTTAAAGTGTTCTTCAGCTAAGTAACGTTCGTGCTCAGACTGTAAATCAACACCCCATTCAACAGCGTACTCAAACTTTTTACCACACGTTTTAAGGATTTCTACAGCGTCTGTGTAATCAACTTGTGCGAAGTCTTTATCTACAAATTCTTCTAAGCGAGTAATTGCGGTTTTTTCTACACGTTGTGCAAAAAATTCCATGTCATCACGGCGCTCTTCAAGTACGGCTTTAAATACATACTTAAGCATGTTTTCAGCAAGTTTTGCGATGTCTTCTAAATCAGCAAACGCAACTTCAGGTTCTACCATCCAAAATTCTGCAAGGTGGCGAGATGTATTTGAATTTTCTGCACGGAATGTTGGGCCAAACGTGTAAATCTTTGACATTGCAGACGCGTAAGTTTCGCCGTTTAATTGGCCAGATACAGTAAGGAATGCTTCTTTACCGAAGAAATCTTCGCTGTAATCAACTTCGCCTTTATCTGTAAGCGGTAAGTTTTGCATATCAAGCGTAGACACACGGAACATTTCGCCAGCACCTTCACAGTCACTTGCCGTAATGATTGGCGTGCTGATCCAGTAAAAGCCTTGCTCGTGGTAAAAACGGTGAATAGCTTGTGCTAAACAGTTACGTACACGTGTTACTGCGCCAATCATGTTTGTACGAGGGCGAAGGTGAGCATGCTCACGTAAGTACTCAATGCTGTGGCGCTTTGCCGACATTGGGTATGAATCTGGATTCTCTACCCAACCTAATACAGTCACAGTGTTAGCTTGAATTTCAAATGATTGACCTTGGCCAGCAGATTGTACTAAAACACCAGTAACCGACACAGAACAACCGGCTGTTAAGCTAGTAACTTCATCATAATTATTCAGTGAATTAGGAACTACCGCTTGAATAGGATCAAAACACGAACCGTCATGAACGGCTAAAAATGAAATTCCTGCTTTTGAATCGCGGCGAGTACGGATCCAGCCCTTAATTGTTACTTGGCTGTCTACCGCAACATTGCCTTTTAATAGCTCTGAAATCGCTAAATGGCTCATCTTCACTCCAATGATATAAGTTGCCTAACTATTTTATTTTAACTGTGCGCAACACTCGGGCATAAATTGCACATAAACGGCGCTGCACTTGAACCCTGTATCTTACCTAGTAAAGTTGAATAAAAAAACTATTGTGGGCAACTCTTTAAAAGTTTTTATGCATGCGGTTTATTTTTAAACAGTTTTTAGAGTTTAATTGCCACTATTATGATTTGTTGCTCTTAAATTTAATGATTTTGTGGCATTATTAACAAACAAATCAAATTAATATTTATTCACACTTAAAAAATCGATGCTATGAAACAAGTTTTTATTTTACGAGGACTACCAGGAAGCGGTAAGTCTTATTATGCGCAAAGCCTTGCTGACGAATTAGGTGGAGTTGACGAAAGCCAATACCTAATCTGCTCAACTGATGATTACTTTATTAATGAGCAGGGCGAATATCATTTCGATAAATTTAAATTGTCGCAATTTCATAATTTAAATTTAGCGCGTTTTATAAATGCACTTGCTCAAGGTATGCCATTGGTAATTGTAGATAACACCAATATTAAAAAGTGGGAATTTATAGCTTACTCTCAAGCTGCTGTTGCTCTAGGTTATCAAGTAAAAGAAGTGATAGTGGGTGAAGTGAAAGACAAGTCAATGCAGCACTTATATGCTAAGCGTAATTCTCATAATGTCCCGCTTAAAACAATAAGTAAAATGGCTTACATGTTTGAGTGGTAGTGCTAAAGTTTAGACAGCAGGTCTAAATCATTTTGAGTTATAGCACCTAAATGAGCAGTGATTTTTTCATTGCTCCAATCCCACCAAGCTATATTTAGCAGCGTATTTATTGTTTTATCGTCAAATCTGTTTTTTATCACTTTAGCGGGGTTTCCACCCACAACGCTATAAGCAGGTACATCGCAGGTGACAACTGATTTACTGGCAATAATAGCGCCGCTGCCAATTTTTATCCCGGGCATAATTGTAGCGTTATACCCAATCCAAACATCATGACCAATTTCTGTATTGCCTTTAAAGGGTAAATCATTTGATTTTGGTGCAGACTTTTCCCAGCCATTACCAAATATAAAAAAGGGATAGGTAGAAAAGCCAGAAGTTTGATGGTTAGCACCATTCATTATAAAAGTAACGTCTTTAGCGATGGCGCAGAATTTCCCGATAATGAGACGGTCACCTATAAAATCGAAATGGTAAAGCACATTTTTTTCAAAATTTTCAGGGCCATCAGGATCGTCATAATAAGTATAATCGCCTACTTCAATATTGGCGGAAGTAATAAAGTTTTTTAAAAAACCTACTTGAGGAAAACCTTCCATTGGTGAAGGATTATTTGGGTTTGGTCCGTTCATGGGGTTTCCTCTAATTAATTATGGACGTGTTATTTTTCAGCATACTTCTGTTTAATCGCTAGAATTTCTTCTTGAACTGCAAAAAAAGCATCCACTACCGCGGGATCAAAGTGATTACCACTACCATCTTTGATAATGGCAAATGTTTTCTCTTGTGAGAATGATTTTTTATAAGGACGCTTTGATGAGAGAGCATCAAATACATCGGCAATAGCAACAACGCGTGCTGAAATTGGAATTTCATTACCTTTTAAGCCATCAGGATAACCAGAGCCGTCCCATTTTTCGTGATGTGAGCGGGCAATAATTTCACCTAGTTTAATAACTTCTGAATCAGAACCTGAAAGTATATTAGCGCCTACAACGGTATGCTGTTTCATTATTTCCCATTCTGCAGCATCTAATTGACCGGCTTTTAGCAAGATATGGTCAGGTGTAGATATTTTTCCGAGATCATGCATAGATGCCGAAAATAAAATATTTTCAACTGTTGTCTCATCTAATCCAAAGCTGCGTGCAACGGCTTCCGAATATAAGCTCATGCGTTTAATATGCGCTCCGGTCTCTTCATCTTTATATTCAGCAGCTTTAGTTAGCCTATTAATTGTTTCGAGTGAAGCTTCTTTTAGGCTTAGCATTGCTTGCTTTAATGATTCTGTTCTTTGGGCAACTTCCGCTTCTAGTTGTTTCTGATAATTTGTTCTTAAATCATTATAGTCTTTAATCTTTAGAAGAGACTTAACGCGTGATAACAGCTCATTTTTATCTACAGGCTTTGTAATAAAGTCATCGCAACCAGCATCAATGCCTTTAACTCGCTCTTTTGTCTCTCTTAAAGCGGTAATAAGGACGATAGGCAATAGCTTTAATAAAGCGTCTCCACGTACACGACGTGTTACTTCAAAGCCGTTCATACCCGGCATCATAATATCGAGTAAAATAAGATCAATAGGCTGATTTGCTAAAATGTCTAATGCTTGTTGACCACCAGTAGCTGTTACCGTTTTATATCCTTTTGGTTCAAGATACGCTTGCATGAGTTCTATATTTTGAAGGTTATCATCTACAATCAAAATTACTGGGTGATCTTTCATTAACTTTTCCTTGTGCATTGAAGCTTAAATTTAAAATTATTATTACTTTATATATGAGCTAATTTCTTTTGCGAATGTACGCGTATTTATAGGTTTAGAAATATATGCGCTGTTAGGTATACACAGCAATTGGTCTATATCTGCGGGTAAAACAGAAGCCGTAACAAAAACGATAGGAATATTTGCCGTTTCTATTTCATCTCGCAAAATTTTAGCAATTTCTGTCCCAGACATATCTGGGAGTTGAACATCTAATATAATTACTTCCGGGATTTCACGTCTTATTGTTAAAAGTGCATCCTTTGCATTCATAGCAGTAAACACTTTAAAATTTGCCATGAGTAAGAGATCTTTCTCTAACAATAAATTATTGGCATTATCGTCAACTACAACTATTTTGGTTTTCATTATTCTTTACCATCTGCTTTTGTTTAATAGGCAAAGTGATACGAACCGATGTGCCCTTGTTGACACCTTCAGATTCAATAACAAATTCGCCCCCATGCAACTTAACTAGACTTTTTGCAATAGGCAGTCCTAGCCCTGTACCTTCTGTTAATCTAGAGTAGGGAGTTTCAATGCGAAAAAAACCTTCAAATATTTTTTCCATATTTTCAGCAGCTATACCTATACCCGTATCCCAAATTGTTATCTCTATTTCAGTATCTGTATGTCGTGTTTTGACACCAATTTGACCCTCATCGGGTGTAAACTTCACTGCATTTGAAAGCAAATTATAAAGTATCTGTTTAACCTTAAGGGAGTCTGCTTCAATTGGTGGCAAGTCATCAGCAATTTCAAGGCACATATCCAGTTGCTTCTGATTAGCTGTATCTGCTGTAAGGCCTGTAATTTCGTATAATACTTGGCGTATCGGTAGGTGAGAAATAGTAAGGGTCATTTTACCGGCTTCAATTTTAGCCATGTCCAATATTTCGTTAATAAGTAACAATAAATGTTTGCCGCTCACCAATACATTTTTGACATATTGTTTTTGTTTGTCGTTTAAAGTGCCGAATGTTTCATCGTAAAGCACTTCAGAAAATCCATTAATAGAATTAAGTGGGGTTCTAAGTTCATGCGACATATTAGCTAAAAACTCAGACTTTACTCGTGCAGCACTTTCTAAATCGTTTGTTAATACTTCAAGTGCTTTATTTGCTTTTACTAACCCTTCTTGAATCGCATTACGTTCGGTAATATCTTCGATAGACAATAAAATTATGCGATCTTTTGACTGAGTGCGTTTAATTTGCCTTGCGTTGAGCAGCATTGTACGCCAACCAATTGTTTTAAAATTGTGCTCAACTTTATAATCATCAAAACTCGTTTTTTGAGGCAATATCGTTTCTAGTAATTCACGCAGCTTGGGAATGTTCCATTGATTATTACCAAGGTTGTATATTAACTTTCCAACGGTGTCTTTGTGATTAGCGCGAAAAAACTCATAAAATGAGCGACTCGCTGTTACTACTCTTAAGTGCTGGTCTAAAACAATTAGTGGCTCACGAACTGTATTTACAATACTTTCAGAGTATTCTAATAGTTCTTTCTTGGTACTTATTTTATTCACTATCTAGTTCCTTTGTACCATTAAGGGCTGAACAACTTTATAAACGTTTAAAGGATAATTAAGGTTCAGGAATGCTGTGATTATAGCTTTATTTTTATAATACGTTCGCTAAAAGCAATGCTTAATAATGTGTTTTGATGTGTGTGTGTGGTTTCAACTAATATAAAAGGCGTAACTTGATAAGCGATATCTGAGAGGAACTATTTGAACATTAATCTTTGTTCAGTAAACAGCAACAGCTGATTAATAGCAAGAGGTTCATAAATTAACCTGCATATTATTGTTGTTTATTGACTATGGTGAGTTTTTTAAAGGTAAAAGGTATTAGTTTTAAGCGCAACAGGCTTTTACGGGGAGCGTATTTAAACTGAATTTTGGGTCTAAATAGCAAGTATTGATGTAGGTATTAGTGTTTAAATTAATACCTACATCAATATTTATATCAGTCTGTAGATTTATAAACCGCTAGTGGGTGGGATGTACTTAGTGATACATGTACTTCATCGCCAGGGTTTACCACAACTTCATGGCTTACTCGACTAGTTACAACAGTAGAGCACGCAAGTTTTACAGCGCACAAGCGGCTGCCACCTTCAAAGCGTACCCAAATAACTTCGCCGTTACTGCCAACACTGCTTTGAACGAGTAATACATCGTCTGGTCGAAGTAGTACATCAACGTCGCCACTTTCACAGTCAACGCCATGAGCGGGAGCATTACCAATTGAAGTAGTGGCTTGTCCTTGGCTAAATTGGCCGCTAATAAAGCTCGCCTCACCTAAAAAACGTGCCACAAAGCGATTGTTTGGGGTACTAAAGCAGCGCTCTGGCGTATCAATTTGTTGAATTTCACCGCCTTTTAAAACGCCAACACGATCGCCAACAGAAAGTGCCTCTTCTTGGTCATGTGTTACCCAAATAGCAGGTACGCCAGCGGCTTTAAGTGCGTTTCTAATATCCCAGCGAAGCATGTCTTTAAGGGCAGCATCTAAGTTAGAAAGCGGCTCATCAAGTAATACAAAGTCAGGCTGGTGGGCAAGGGTGCGTGCAAGTGCGACGCGCTGCTTTTGGCCGCCAGAAAGCGTTGCTGGTTTTTTATCTCTAAAATCGCTCAGTCCAAGTAGGTTTATCCAATACTCAGCAGGGGCTGTATCTTTTAATCTAAAGCAAATGTTTTGCTGTACGGTTAAGTGCGGAAATAACGCAAAATCTTGAAACACCATACCTACACTGCGTTTTTCAGGAGGTATGGTTAATTTAGGTGTAGCACGCCATTTACCCGTGTTTATTTCGCCTTCGCTAATAGGTATAAGGCCCGCAAGGGCTTGTAAAATTGTACTTTTACCACAACCTGTTGGCCCTACAAGCATAAGGATTTCGTTTTCACCCAGGGATAAATTTAAATCGCTTACTACGCGGTTACTGCCATAATCTATAGACAACTGACTTACAGATAGCATTGTTTTTTAAATCCTTAATGTTCAAACTGGTTGCGTTTTTCGCCAGACATCATAATAGCTAACCCGCAGGCAGATATCACTACTAACAATAATCCAGGAATAGCAGCGCGACCAAAGTAGCCCGCTTCGTATACACGCCATAAATAGGTAGAGAGTGTTTCAAACCCTGTTGGGCCAAGGAGTAGCGTGGCTTCTAGTTCGCGCATTGACTCTAAAAACACCAATGCTGCACCGGCAATAATACCGCGCATTGTTAAAGGCAGTGTTATACGAGTAAATACTTCACGTGGGCTTGCCCCTAATACGCGCGCAGACTTTACTAAGCTTGGATCTAAGTGTTCAGTGCTTGTTCTAACAGAGCCTACAGCAAGTGGTAAAAATCGCAGCATATAAGCAATAATAAGCAATCCCAGTGTTTGATATAAAAACGGTAACTGCAAACCACCGTAAACAAGCGCTGTGCCCATTACTATACCCGGAATACCAAAACCAAAGTAAGTAACACGCTCCATTATACGACCCGTTTTTCCACTCAGTGCGGCATGTGCAACGGGAATCGCAACGATAACAGCTACAATTGCCGCAATACCCGATGCATACGTAGAGTTCCACGCAATATTAAAATCAAATGAGCTAAAACCATCACGAGCTAACCAAAGCGAAAATATAGCCAAAGGCAAGCCAATAGCAAGCAGTAAAACAGGTGCAAACGTAACAAACATGGTACTTAACTGTAATTTGTTTGGAAATAAAATTAACGGGCGACCATGGCGCTCAGGCGCTGTTTTTATTTGTGATTCAACTAAAAGTAAAAAGCCAACAATAACCATCAGTTGAAGCGAAAGCATGGCTGCACGCCCTAACGCAAAGGCGTTGTATTCAACGTAAATTACGCGGGTAAAGGTATCTAGGCGCATCATTGCGGGCGTGCCAAAGTCTGATAACGTATAAAGCGCGACTAACAAAGAACCTGCTGCAATACCGTTAACTACGCGCGGTAATATTACTTTAAATATACTTTGCGTCATCGACATTCCAAGCGTACGCGCTGCGTTAACCATGCTCGCGTCAAGGCTCAGTAAGGATGAGCGAGTTGTCATCATTACAAATGGGAAGGTATAAAGCGTCATTACAATGGCAGCGCCGGTTAGGCCATACATAGATGGGGTTTCTATTCCTGTTAAGGTGTTTATTTCGCCACCGGGGCCAAAAGCAGCATAGAGGGTAAAGGCGCCAATATAACTGGGAATTGCCAGCGGCGCTGCAAATACAACCAGCCAGAGCTTTTTAAATGGTAAATGGACATACGCGCTAATAAACGCAAGTGGCACACCAATTAAAATAGATCCGAGTACCGTTAAACCCATTAAGGATAACGTGTTTCCTAAAATTTGAAGATTGTGGGTGTCAAACACTGAGCTTGCATCGCTTGCAAGTACAATTAATACATAAACAGGGGTAAGCGCAACAAGCGCTGCAAGCAGCGCCATTGGATAAGAGGCAGGTATTTTCATTACAATACGCCGCTGCTTCGCATCAAATCTATAGTAGGGCGTAAATCAGCTAGCTGTGTTAAATCTACTTTAGGTGGAGAAATATTAGCAAGTGACGGTAAACCCTCAGGTTGGGTAATACCATTTACTAACGGAATTTCGTACGCTTCACTGGCTAAGTAACCTTGTACTTCTTTACTTAGTAAGTAACGCATAAAGTTAGTAGCAAGCGGATCATTGTTAAGCGCTAATACACCCGATGCATTAACTAAACAGCCCGCATCATTTTGTGTAAATGCTAAATCTAGCTTGGCATCAGGCTTACCTGATTTTAAACGCAAAGTGTAATAGTGATTTGCAAAACCAATATCAACTTCACCGCGTTCAACGCCCATCACAACACCTAATTCACCAGCGTATGTTTTAGCACGTTTTTGAATTTTTTTAAGCCACTTAGCAGTTTTGTCGTCGCCTTCTAAAATTCGCATTGCGGTTACAAACGATTGAAAAGAAGCGTAGGCGGGCGCCCAACCAATACTTAAATCGCTGTCGGCAATTTCCATAATACTTGTTGGAATTTGATCTTTGGTCAAACGCGACGTGTTATATGGCAATGTACGAATACGGCCAGTTACAGGTGCCCACTCTTTATATCTAAATTGTGGTTGTAACTGAGCAGATAAATCACCTGGGATAGGTTGTGCAAGACCTGCATCGGTTACCAAACCTATAGCGCCTGAGTCAACCGCCCAAAATAAATCAGCGCGGCGAACACCGGCTTTAGCTTCTGCAACAATGGTATTTGCTAAAGCAGCAGTAGGACCTCGGCGTATACCGAGTTTAAAGTCTGGATTTTTTTTCTGGATTGCCTGTAATACGTTTTCATACAAACCACCTTCGCCTCGACCTAAATAAAGGGTTAACTCACCTTCAAGCTTTGGTAAATCATCAACAGAAACTGGGTTTGCTATATCAGCGGCTAGCGCACGAGAAAGAGGTAGTGGCAATGAGCCAACCACCCCTAACGCAGCTAGGCCTTGAATAAAGGTCCTACGCTTCACTTAAAATACATCCTTACGGGCTTTTTCTGCTTTTTCTATAAGCGTTTTAGCGCGGTCTAATTTTGTTTGCATATCACTGATCACATCGCGTACTTCATCTACGCTTTTGCTGTTTTTAATTGCTAGTGGCAGTGTTACGTTAAAGTCTTTTTCCAGCACTTCAACTAGGTTAGCGTCTTGCTCAATAAGTGTACCTTCAACGCCTTCAAACAGGTGTAGGTAAGTGTCATGAACAATTTCAGTTGCTTCGTCTTGTAAACGCTCAGCAAATTTAGCTACTACACGGTCTAATTTGTGCTTAATTTCATCAATTGTGGCACTTTGTGTCATTTCTTTTGTAGCGGTTGCTTTTACAGTGTCTAACAAGCCTTTTTGCTGGAATTTTGCAGCAAGCTTAACAGCCCCAAGGCCTTGCCACAAGGCTATGTTCATCGCTTTTTGTTGTTTACGAACTTCCTCAGCAGGCTGCTTATTATCAATGGCCATTTTTACGCCATAAAGACCCTGCCAAATAGAAGCGTATACCGGTACAAAGTTAGTTTCTATTGCGCTGTGAAACTTAACTGATTCCCAATATTCAATTAAATCATCAGTTTTTACAGATTTTGCGCCTTTAGTATCGTAGTCGCTTACCATGGTATCAACTTTGCCTACCATCCATTCTACTTCTTCTGCGTAACTTTTAAGGTTAGCTTGAAGATGATTAACATGCTCGCCAATAGGGCCGTTAGCTAATACTGGTTGAGCCATAAACGCCGAGGCTAGTAAAAGGCTTGCACCTAAAGTTTTGGCTGGTTTAAATAGTAATTTCATAGCAAAGAAGTCCAAAAGGTAATTGTAAATGATAGCCATTATCATATCCATAATGATTGCCAAAATCAATATATCTATATTTACTCGTAAAATCCCATTTTTCTCTTTGATTTAAATAACTTAATGTCATGTAAGAAAGCTTACTTTGTAGCGATTATAAATGTTACTACTAAGCAGGTTTATTTTTTCGCAGGTTGGCGAGAATTTTAAGCTGCTTTTGTGAGCAACTTAAAACGCATGATTTTATTTAGTTAAGTTTACGTTTTTTACTAATCTTATTTTTTCACCATCTACATCTAAATATGCTGTAATATTTGCACGAGTGAGCTCACTGTTATTAGCTAATTCAAAGTGATAGGTTCTGCTCTCATAAGGTTCTATTTTCACCTTTTGTTTGAGTTCTTTTATTACTAAAGGTTTTAAATCAGAAATAGCAGAAAGAGTGAGCGTACCATCAGTTTTACCTGAATATGGTCCTGTAAGCGTTACGCTGAAAACACCTATGTTTTTATTGTTTTTGGTGTACTTATATTTCATTCCAACACCATTAAAGGGCATTAGAGATTCACGAAAATGTGATTGATAGCTAAGTGACTGCCATTGTAGTTTTTGGTCAACCTTTAAACTTTTAGCGCCTTGGACTTTCGTTAAATCGAGATTATGAGTGCCGGGTTTTAGCGCATTACTTATTTTTTGTTTTGCAATAACATTCCCTTTAGTATCTAAAAATTGAATGTTAGCTGAAATCTTTAGTTCAAAATCTGTGGGGTTGTAAACTCTTAAAAAAGCATCACTTTTATTAAAGTATATACTTGAATCAATACCAGAAAGCGCTCTAAAACCAATATCACCTAATCGCTTCATGTAATCGTTAAGCTTTAAGTTTAACTCAGAGTTAATAGTTGTATGGTGTTTTTTATCTGTTAGCTTTGCCATTAACTTACTTAATTCAAGCTCACAATTTGTTAGTTTAAAGACATGAATTTGGCACGTTCTGAATAAGCGGCTTAGTAAATTATAATTTTTAAACACCCAGGGATTAGGTATTTGGGCAACAGATGGCTGTGTATTACTAAATGAGTTAGCAGGATATAAATAAGGGGTAAGTAAATGGTTGTTGTTTCTACTTAGTAAGCTGATTTTTTTGGTGTTTAATGTTGTTAGTATATCACGAGCGATAGGCAGAATAATTTGCTGCTCTATTAATTTATTATTTAGTGCAGTTAAGGTGATTTTTATATGTGCCTCCTCTAAAGAAAGCAGGATGGCAATAGATTTATTTTTAATTAAGGCCTCCCTAATTTCAGGTGTTAAGCCTAGCTGTAATGAACTAAATTTATTTATATTTTGCCCATTTATATGCAAGCGTTCACCATCAACGATTATAAATTCCAACAACTGATCATCATTTATTTGTTCTTTCCCAATAAAACGCTGCCTATATAGTTGATTATGTTTGCTACGTTTTGCTTGTAAAGCAACACCGACTTCGCTTCGGCGTATCTGTGATTGTTCAAAACCGATTAAAACAGCCACTTGGTTTTTGTTAGAAATATTTATAATCTGATTCGATAATGGCCCAGGAAAATCCATGACAGGGTGGGTCTGTTTTCTCGGTGGGTTAATATCTAAACGAGATAAATCAGTTGAGTCTGTATTTCGTAACCAATAAGAAGCCCCATCTTGCTCCCATGGTCCTGACACTATATGAAAACTTGGCTTAATATTTTGTACAAAATCAGCGAAGCCTTCTTCAATTGCTTGCCAATCTTTAAAAGTGTGTTTAAGTAATGAGTTAGCCGTTGAAAGGGTTGACTCACTATGGGGGTTAGCTAGCCTAAGCTGCTTTAAAAAGTAAGCAAAAAATTGTGCTCGCTCTGGTGAACTTAAAAGATAATGAATGATAAAAAAATTAAGACCGCGTTTAAGTGCAGGATCATCGTTAATTTGTTCAATAGTGGGTTTGTTCTCGCTGTAATACTGTTTTAAGCCCATCTCTATATAGTTCATTGGGGCACGATCAAATACCATTACTGTTAGTTGTTTCAGATTTGGATCATAAACATGATGAGCAACTGAATCAGCTAGACCTTCTGTTATCCAATTGGGTGCCCAAGTAGAATGGCCATTTAATGCCATATGAAATGCATGCATTGTTTCGTGGATCACGATGTAGCGCTGATGATGTTCTCTATGACTAGGGAAGTTGTAACCTGCGCGATTATAATACATGGTTTCACCACCAGCTGTTTTATGAACGCCACGTAAAAAACCATCATCAAGCATAGCTTCACGAACTCTTGAACGACTACTACCATAAACCACAGCAATCCGTTGGCGTTCAATATTAGGTGGCTCCATCCCAAACAACGCAACATAGTGTGGATAAGACATCTCTAATAACTCTAAATATAGCCTTACTTTTTCTTCAGGTAGGTCACTTTTAAGTGCAAAGTGCTTGCTTATCCACCAATTATAACCTCGGCTATTAGCAATTTTACTCTCACTATAAGTGTAGGGAACTTCTTTACCCAAAAACTTAATATCTATGTCCTTTAGTGTACTTGTGTAACCGTTCACTGCTATATCAGCTTTTAATGGTGCTGGTGTTATTGGTTTAATAGGATTTTTAATATAAGTCGCTGCTTGTGGTTGGCAAGCTACAGTTAAAAATACGAGTAGTAGAAGGATTATACTTTTTATCATTATCGTCACCTTGTATTTATGTATATTGTATACAATAAATGGTATGGTGTTTGGGTTTAAAAGTAAACTAATAATAACGTTTACATACTTAACTTACCCTTTAAAATATGAGTTAAAAACATGCAGAGTTTTAGGTTCATACAGCGATTATTTACTTGTAAAGCAGAGGGTGACGAGGGCTTAGTTGACACAAACCGCAGAGAACTTTAACTTAATTAGTACACGCATAAAGTGGCATAATAACAGCACAGTTTGAGCAACTGTGCTGTTTAATATTATATTATATAGCCGAATTTATTTTTTGTTTATCTGGCTTACTCAGCCAAGCCAAATGGATTATCAATACTGTGTGCGGGTTCTGTAAACCATTTAGGTCCTGATTCAGTCATATAAAAGTGATCTTCTAATCGCACGCCAAATTCATCAGGTACAACTAGCATTGGTTCGTTACTAAAACACATACCTTTAGTAAGAGGGGTTTTATCACCGCCTACTAAATATGGCCATTCATGAATGTCTAAGCCAATGCCGTGGCCAGTGCGATGCGGGCAGCCAGGAGTTTGGTATTCAGGACCCAACCCTTGTGCTGTTAAATAATTACGAGCTCCAGCATCTACGGCTTCACATGTTTGGCCTATTTTTGCTTCATTAAATGCAGCAATTTGTGCCGCTTTTTCATAGTTCCAAAATTGGCGCTGGCGATCGCTCGCTTCACCAAATACGTAGGTGCGGGTGATATCTGATAAGTAATCATGCACTTTACAACCAGTATCAATTAATACCATGTCACCTTTTTTTAATATTTGCGCGTCTTTTACACCATGGGGGAAAGAAGTTGCAACACCAAATAATACAATGCAAAAGTAATTGCCTGGTGCGCCTACTTTTTGGTGTGCTTGCTTTATAAACGCTTCTACTTCAGTGGTACTGATGCCTTCATGTAGCATACTGGCAGTTGCTTTATGTACCGCCAGCGTCATATCCATAGCACATTGCATTAATGCAAGTTCATTGGCTGATTTATGCATGCGACAATGTGCAGTAACAGGCTGTGCATTAACTAACTTTAAGCCATTTTGGGCTTTATTAATGCCATCAAAAATAAAGAACTGTGCGCTTTCGTCAATACCAACTGTGCCATTAGCAGCAATACCCATTTCAGATAATATATTGACAAATAATGCGTATGGACTTTCATGCTCTTGCCAACCGTGAATTGGACCATCAATCACTTTAAAGCCATTTAATGAACCAATTTCAAAATACGGAGCAATATATTGCACACTACCATTAGCAGGTAAAATTGCTCCCACCAGACGCTCACTTGCATACCAACGCATTCCCGTAAAGTAAGTAAGGTTTGTGCCTGCATTTAAATATATGGCATCAATACCATTGGCCTGCATGTATTGCTGAGCTTTTTTAATTCGTTCTAGGTGCTCTTGTGGTTGAATCGGGGTTAAATCTTCAGTCACATCATTCAAACTAGCAAGTGCTTGTTCTTTGGTTTGAATGCCAATACCTTTGGTTGTCATTATACTCTCCTAGTTAATGTGCTTATTGGGCAAATGGTATGTGTGAATTACTTGCCGCTTGGGTGTTAAATCGGCATATACTATAAGGTGTTAGGTCAATCTCTGCGTCTTGTCTTAAACATAAACTAGTGATTAACTCTCCTGTGACGGCACCTTGTGTTAAACCGAGATGCTGGTGGCCAAAGGCAAAAAATAAATTAGGGTGGTAAGGTGCTTCACTTATTACGGGTAATGAGTCTGGCAAAGATGGTCTACAACCCATCCATATGCTACTCGGTTCTGATGGAATAGAAGAATTACTTAGCATTGCTTTTGCGTGCGGTACTAATGCAAAAGCACGTTTTTCGTTCATTTCTCGCTCAGTGCCAGCAAATTCAACAGTGCCTGCAATACGGAGTCCTTGGATCATAGGGGTCATAATAAAATTTCGTTCTGCAGACGCAACAGGCCTAGATAAGCCATAATTACTTGCTAGCATGCAGTGGTAACCACGTTCAGTATCTAATGGCACCTTATAACCTAAAGGCTCTATTAGCGATTTACTCCATGCTCCTGCTGCAACAACAACTTTATCAACGAAAAATGTTTGTTGATTATTACTGAGTATATACCCGCCGTCAGACTGCTTAATTTTAGATATTTTTTGTTGGCAAAACTTCCCCCCTAGTGCACTAAATTGTTCAGCTAAATTAATGCAAAAAAAATAAGGATCTACGCTGTGGGCTACATCTTTAAATAATAAAGCATGTGTTATTACTGCCGATAGGGTTGGCTCTAATAATTTAACCTCTTCAGCGCTGAGTAGTTCAACAGCAATACCTTGAGCTATAAAGCTATTATAAATTTTTTTTATATGTGTGAGCGATGTTGTTTCAAAAGTTAACAAACTTCCTTTTTTTGTGAGTAAGTGGGCTAAATTAAACTCATTGAGCAAGTGCTCGTATGCAGTAATAGCTCTGTTATTTAATGCTTTAAGCGCTTCTATATTTGCACTGTAGGTTTTACTTCTCATATTTTTTGTAAACAGCCAAAACCATGGCAGCGCTTTAAAAATATAGCGCCAATCTATGCGTAGTGGACCCAATGGGTTGAATAACATACCCGGTAACTTTTTCAATAATGATGGGTGTGCAAGTGGAAAGATTTGTTCGGTAGCAAAATGCCCCGCATTACCTTTTGAACAGCCTTGAGCCAATCCATTTTCGTCATACAAAGTGACGGAAAAGCCAGCTCGTTGTAGGTTAAGTGCACAACAAATGCCAATAATTCCAGCACCAACCACAGCTATTTGTTGTTTTTTTTGCTCTGCCAAAATGTGTTACTCCACTTAATACTATTTGCGTTGTTAGCCTGTAATAAACGGGCTGTGTTGTTTTGTGTACCATTAATAATCAACGCTGTAACAACTTTAATTATTAATTATTAGTTATTTACTTACAGTGCCTTAGCATAACTTTCTTTTTTGGTTTAGAACCATGCATCTATAAATTTGTAAAATGCCACATTGGCATATTGATTATTGTATACAATATACCTATCATATCAAGTCTAAACATAAATTAGGTAATAAAAATGGCAGTAAATTGGCAAGGAGTCTATTCAGTAATAACGACTCAGTTCAATGCAAATAACGCCGTTAATTTTGCATCAACAGTAAATGATGAACTAAATAACGAAGGCGTTCACGGCATTATTGAACTGGTTACGGCAGACAACAAAGT